>JAGVPT010000141.1 GCA_020052095.1 Bacteroidota bacterium
CTCCATCAAATATCACCGGACGCATTGCCGGCTCATGAAGCGATGAGAAGCGCAGAGATGTTTCTTTCGAATGCCGTGCGGGACTACTTTTTCACAAAGCTCACTAAGAAATAATTTGCAGGCTTATTCCATGAAGCAATCAAAGATTATCATCTTACTTCTCACGTCTTACTTTGTATTTGTTCCAGACCCGACTCAAGCCGAAGCCCCGCTAGTTGATCAACTTGGCGTCACGGTGAAAGGGACGGTTCGCCAATTTGCCTACACAAATAAGGAAGCAGGCACGTACTACGGTGAAGTAAACGGGCAGAATTCCGGCGGTTGGCAGGGTTGGTACATCAATGCGCAAAAAATTCTTAGCGATTACTCGTTGGAGAGCAAGGGAAAAATAATTGACCGGACAACTGCAACGACTCTTGTTCTTCCTTATCAGATTGTGCGCACATATCCCGGCGGAGACGAGGAGCGTCTTACATTGCTCGACAGCGTCAATGCAATCGCCGTCGAATACTCATCGAAGAATTTTCCTCCAACGATTACTCTTCAGGTAAACGATGGATTCGTCGAGGCAGGCAATTCTGCGTCTGCCGTTAGATTGTGGCAACGAAAAACTTCCTCCATTGAAAAATCTACTCCATCGTGGATCTCTTTGTCCTTTCTCAACTCAGCTTTGAAAAGTATTTTTGTTATCGTTGCGGCATCCTCGCCAAGCGAAGCTATAGAGCTTTCTCGAAACGTCCAGGAGAATTTATCCAATCTCATCAAAGCGCGGAAGCGGCGAATGGATGACCTGCTCCATGCGTCATACGTAAAGACCGGCAATCCAGAACTCAATATCGCGTTGGCGTGGGCAAAGCTATCGCTCGACGCGCTCATCATGAATCAAGAGCAGTCCGGCATACCTGTGAAAGGTATATTTGCCGGCTTGCCATGGTTCAACAACTATTGGGGACGCGATTCGTTTATTTCATTGCCGGGTGCAACATTCATAACGGGAAATTTCCGGGACGCGAGGGAAATCCTGGTTTCATTCTCCCGGCTTCAGGAGAAGGATTCAGCGAGCACGAATTATGGCCGAATTCCCAACATCGTGACGCCGAATTCCATCGCCTACAACACCGCAGACGGCACGCCATGGTTCATCAAACAGATGTACGAATACGTGAAGCACTCCAACGATACTGCGTTACTCCGCGAATTTTTTCCCGTGGTAAAACGATCAATTGAGGGTACGCTGAAGTATCATACTGATTCGCTCGGTTTTCTCACGCATGACGATGCTGAATCGTGGATGGACGCGGTCGGACCGAACGGGCCCTGGTCTCCCCGCGGTAACCGTGCCTGCGACGTTCAGGCGCTTTGGTACTATCAATTGCTTATCGGATCGTTTACCGCAGACTATTTGACCGAGTATCATCTTGCCGGTACCTGGAGTGCGGCTGCAGACTCTGTAGAAAAGCATTTCAATAAATATTTTGTGGACAGGGAGAATAAACTGGTCTACGATCATTTGAACTCCGATGGAACGCCATCGCATGAACTTCGCCCGAATCAACTTTTCTGCCTCGACATTGTCAACTCGCAGGAGGTACGGGAGGCAATGGTAAAGACAGTAACAGAGGCGTTGATCTATGAACATGGCGTTGGCACGCTCGCACAAACGGACTCCAACTTCCATCCTTACCACCATTACGAACCGTACTATGTTCAGGATGCTGCATACCACACCGGCATCGTTTGGACGTGGCTCAACGGACAGGCAATTTATGCCCTCACAAGAAACGACAGGCAAGATTTGACCTATGCAATCACAAAAAACATGGTGCATCAGATTCTCGACCGGGGGTGCGTCGGAACGTTGTCGGAGTTGCTCGATGCACACGTTCGCCCCGGAGAAACCGAGCCGCGCCTTTCGGGCACTTTTTCCCAAGCGTGGAGCCTGGCGGAATTCGTCCGCAGTTTTTACGAGGATTATCTCGGGCTCAGCACGGACGCAACCGCGCCTTCCATTCGCATCAATCCAAAACTACCACCGGAATTGGGCAATGTGGAATTCAATTTTCGCCTGGGGGATTCTCAAATTGCCGCCCGGTATGAAGTGAACGGAGATTCGATCCGGGTTGTTATGAAGGCGGACACGCTTTCACGAGCCTGCTCGGTAAATTATTTGTGGGTTTATCGCAACGGCGATGCTGCATATATCAACACTACGTTATCACCGGTTGAGACTCTCACCATTGCACACTCCTTAACTGAGTTCGCTGTTCATTATAACGAGAAAAAAATATCTTCATCGGAAAACGGAGCTGTGTGGCACTTGAATGGATTTTCGACCCAAAAGGCTTTCGCCGGCATAACACTCGCTCGACCGATCGTCAATCCCCATCTACCGGCTCTTCGCGGACCTGTGTATCCCATCTTGACGATGGAAGACATTCGAAGTTCGAGCGCTTCTTCAAGAATATTGTTCGACAAAGAAGATGCTGTTGGAGATGACAAAGGCGAGTCGGGAACGTATCGGTATCCAACAAATGTGAATTTCAAAGAAGGAATTCTGGACATTACGCATGCGACGGTCCGGTACGACAAACAGAACGCGTTCTTTTCGCTCCACTTTCTAGACCTCGCCAATCCCGGCTGGCATCCTGAGTACGGGTTCCAGCTAACATTCGCAGCAATTGCGATCCATCGAAGCGATACCGGCGCTGCCTCTGTGGGCGCAAATTCCCGATACAACCTCAACGATGAATTCCGATTCGACCGACTCATCACCGTCGGGGGGGGAGTGCGTCTCAGCGATGACAAAGGTCAGACCTTATGCGAGTATTTGCCCCGAGCCGGCGACGAGAGAAATCCTATTGGTCTGGCACACAGAAAAATGATTGAGTTTAGCATTCCGCTTGAGTATCTTGGGGTGCCGACGCCTCGGTGGAAAATGATGATACTTATCGGCGCCCAGGATGATCACGGCGGCGCCGGTATCGGTGAATTTCGTTCTGTGGACCGAATCGGGGGCGAGTGGATCGGCGGCGGCAAAATTCACGAGCTTGATTCAAACGTATACGACGTCATCGTATTACCCTAACTCTATTTCATTTCGCAAGGAGAACCATCATGACATTCCTCATTACGCTGGTCATCGCGGTAGGTGCATTCATTGCATACCGTTCATCACTGGGTCAGGCGGATCGCCGACCCGTAGGATCTGTCGCGCTTCTGGCTGCAATCGCATTCGCGCTCATTTCAGTCGGTCAATGTTTTACCATAATTCCCGCGGGCAATATCGGCGTTGTGGATTTCTTCGGGACAGTTTCGGCCAACACGCTGAAAGCCGGGATCAATCCCGTCAATCCGCTTGCGCGCGTTATCAAGATGTCGGTCAAAACGCAGGAGATGAAAGAAGTGATGGACGTTCCTTCAAAAGAAGGGCTCACCGTTCAACTTGAAGTGAGTATTCTGTATCATTTGAATCCAGACAAAGCCGCGGATGTGTACAAAACCGTTGGCGAAGATTACGAAAGCGTTATTCTTGAGCCGCAGTTTCGTTCCGTCACTCGTGGCGTTACGGCGAGCTTCGAAGCAAAAGCGCTCTACACTTCCGAGCGCGAGCATCTCTCAATGCTCATCTTAAAAGAAGTCGGAGCCGCAACCGAAGCCCGCGGTATCACCGTTGAAAACGCGCCTCTCCGCCGCGTCGGATTGCCGCCGGGATTAACGCAATCAATCGAAACCAAGCTTCAGGCTGAACAGGAAAGCCAGCGAATGCAATTCGTCTTGATGAAAGAAAAACAGGAGGCCGACCGTAAACGGATTGAGGCGCAAGGCATTTCCGATTTTCAAAAAATTGTCGTGCAGGGGATTAGCGACCAATTGCTGCGATGGAAAGGAATTGAAGCAACAGAAAAGATTGCCACCTCCGCCAATGCGAAGGTCATCATCATCGGTGCCGGTAAAGACGGCTTGCCGTTGATATTAGATACAAAGTAGGCTGGTCAATAACATACTACTCTCCTCTTTGTTCGACACCAACGAAGGGGGAGAGTGAGTTTTCTTCTATCGATGAGCGTCCTGGAAGCATTCCATGCACCCTCTTGCTGTTCTTCGGCTATTGCTACTTCTCGTCATCGCTGCTGGGTTTTTCCTTGTACTGCGCTCTATCATCATTAAGCACACCCTGAGGGGATTTCTCGTCATTACAGTTGGGTTCGGGCTTGTATACCTCGACATCGTCGTCGATTCTCTTTTTCACTCCGGCATCTTGCCGCAGGCGTGGAACGAACAAATTCTCCCGGTAGTAGCCTTCGTCACGCGATATGTCGGACAAACAATCGGGTTGTTCTTAATTCTTCTCGGCAACTACCGCATCGTGCGTTCGCTCCTTCCCGGATTATCGGAACATTATTCGAGCCTCGTTGAGAAATCCCTTGTTGGGGTCTACCTTATTCAAGACGGCGTCTTCAAATTTGTGAATCCCCGCTTAGCAGAAATCCTCGGTTACAAACGGGAAGAAATCGTCGGCAAAACAATTGAATTACTGACGGCGCCCGAATCTCTTCCCACCGTAGAAGAGAACATCCGAAAAAGAGTGAGCGGGAAGGAAGAATCGATTCATTATGAATTCACCGCGCGTAAGAAAGATGGGACAAGAATTCAAGTCGAAGTGTACGGCTCCCGCACTATGTATGAGGGGAAACCGGCCGTGCACGGCACGCTGCTGGACATCACAGAGCGTAGACACGCAGAAGAAGTTTTGCGCGAATCGGAAACGCGTTTCCGGACGGTGGTAGAAAATCTGGGCGAAGGACTAATCATCACCGATGAACACGATAAGGTTCTTTACATCAACTCGCGGCTGTCGGAACTTACCGGTTACACCGCGGAGGAGATGATCGGCCAAACCGCGTACGCCTTTTTGCTGCCGCCGAACGAATGGCAGCTCTTAAAAGATCGAAACAAGGAACGAATGGGCGGCAAAGTTGAGCGGTACGAAATCCTCGTAAAGCGAAAAGACGGATCGCAATTCTGGACGGAGATTAACGCCACACCATATCGGGACACCGGCGGCAGGATTATAGGGACTCTCGGGGCGGTCACAGATATTCAGGAACGCAAGAGAGCCGAGACACTGCAGTCCGCACTGTACCGCATCGCAGATAAAACCCACTCTTCGGTCGACTTGCAGGAATTCTATGGATCCGTCCATGCCATTATCAGCGAATTGATGTTTGCAAAGAATTTCTACATCGCGTTCTATGATTCTTCCAGTCACATGTTGAGCTTTCCCTATTTTGTCGACGAGGTCGATCCCCCGCCTCAACAGAAAAAAATCGGAAAAGGATTGACAGACTACGTGATCCACACCGGTCAGCCTCTCCTTGCCTCGCCGGACGTGTTCGAGCAGCTCTTGCGGACCGGCGAGGTCGAGTCGATAGGCGCTCCATCCATCGACTGGCTCGGCGTGCCTCTGAATTCGGGCGGGGCGACATTCGGCGCAATTGTCGTTCAGAGCTACAGTGACACAATCCGATACGGCGAAAAGGAAAAAGAGATACTGACCTTTGTCTCCCAACACATCGCAACCGCAATCCAGCGTAAGGCCGACGAAGAACGTTTCCGAGCCGTGTGGGAACATTCCGCCGACGGCATGCGCTTGACCGATAAGGAGGGAAGGATTCTTATGGTGAATTCTGCGTACAGCAAGATCGTGAAGCTACCGCAGGATAAGCTTGTAGGAAAATTTCTGTCTGTCGCGTACGGAGACGACAATGACGAAACGATGTGGAAGGTATACCGAGAGCGGTTCGAGACAGGGTCGGTTGTCCAGCGATTCAACGGAGTAATCACGCTTTGGAACGGCGAGGAGGTACCGGTAGAGATTTCGAACTCTTTCATAGTGTTCGGGATGAACAACAAAATGGTCCTGAGTGTATTCAGAGATATCACCGAAAGAAAACTGCTCCAAGACCAGCTCATTCATGCGCAAAAGATGGAATCTGTCGGAGTGCTTGCCGGCGGTATCGCGCACGACTTCAACAACGTTCTCTCTATGATTCTGACGTCTGCCGAGATGTTGAAGGAAAAAACGAAGAACGATAAGTCGCTCCAATACTACGCCGCGATGGTTGCGACAGCCGCGGAACGGGGAGCATCGATCGCAAAACAGCTTCTTCTCTTCTCCCGTTCTGAAAAAGGAAAACTCAAGCCAATTTCACTCTCCCCCGTCGTGCTCGAAGTTCAGAGACTCCTCGAACATACTCTGCCGAAGGCCGTTGCCGTAAAATCCGAAATTGAAACCGGCAACGCCATGATCATGGGCGATTCGGACCAATTGCACCAGGCCCTTCTCAACCTAGCGTTGAACGCTCGCGATGCGATAGAGGCAAAATCGAATCACGGTATTATTGTCTTTCGCGTCGGTACGGCCACGAGGGACGACGTGAAATTGAAATTTCCCCATTCCCAGAGCGAAAACTACGTCGCGCTCAGCGTTTCCGACAATGGAATCGGGATGAGCGAGGAAACACAACGGCGCATTTTCGAGCCGTTTTTTTCGACAAAGGCCCGGGGGAAGGGAACTGGACTGGGGCTGTCGATCGTCCATGGCATCGTCCAAAATCATCAGGGTATGGTCGATGTTACAAGCACCAAGGAAAAAGGGACGACCATGACATTTTACTTTCCGCGCGTGACGGTCGACCCTGAGGAATCCTTAAACGTCAAAGAGCGTAAATCTCCGCCTCTCAGAAACCACGAGAAGCGCACTCCAACAATTCTTGTGGTGGACGACGAACAAGGACTTCGCGTGATGCTTTCGGAGATCTTAGAGGAAAGAAACTACAAGGTGATCACCGCATCCAACGGAATTGAAGCGGTACAAAAATATCATGCGCACAAGGATCAGATCAGCATGGTGATATCAGATTTGGGGATGCCGCTGATGGGAGGTGAGGAAGTCTTCAAGAAATTGAAAGAGATCAATCCTCAGGTAAAAATGGTCTTTGTCACCGGGTATCTTGAGGAGAATTCGAAAAACGGCGCTCTCCGGTACGGCGTGAAAAGCATAATCCAGAAGCCGTTTCACATTGAAGAAATTGCCGCGTGCGTGTCTCGAGTGCTTGAGGAATAATCGCGATGTCATTTTCTTTTGCGTGAGCCATACCACTTTCCAGCTCCCCACACTACCACCGAAACACACAATCCCGGATACATTGGCTCGATTGAGAAGAAATAATCCCCTCCATTCATTTGTCCCCACAATAGCCACACAGTCGATACGCTCAATCCGAATAGCATAGCGGCAAACGCAAACGCCGCGGGAATTTTTAGCCTCTCAAAATAGCTGGCGACTAAGGGAACCAGCAATCCGGGGATGATGGCAGTGCCGATCACGTACCACAGTTTCACCACGGATGGAATCCAGAGCGCAAGTACAATGGCGAAGCCTGCCGAGATGACAAGACCGAATTTTGTCCAAAGCGTGATCGCAGCAGAGCGGATATCTTTTTCTTCCTGTACCAGCAGGCGGCCGATGATGTCATTGCCAATCGTTACAGCGCCGATAAATGTTAAACTGCTCAGGGTCGACATGATCGTTGCCAGCATACCTATGTAGAACATTCCCTTCGCGACTGAAGGAAGTGCTATTTCGGCGAGCATCGGATACGCAAGCAGTGGCTGCTGGAGATGTGGCATTGCAGCACGCGCATACAGCCCCGCGGTGCTGGTAAAAAAATCAAAGACAAACCAGCACAGTGTCGAGATCAGAATTCCTTTTTGCGCGGTGGCTCCGTCCTTCGCGGCATAACACCGTTGATGAAATGCCGGATCGACGAGCGTCCACAAAGCGATAAAGAACCAGACAAAAATGAATTGAAGGGAGTTGCCTCCGTGCCATGTGAGGTGGAGTGGTGGAAGATTGCCCTGCAGGAAATCGAATCCTCCAAACTTCGCGTACGCAAATGGAATTATGATCGCAAAACCGGCGAACATAAGTATGAATTCCACAATGTTTGTGTTCACGTCCGACCGGAACCCGCCGGCATACAAGTAACACACTGTCAAGAACGTGCTGAGAAGAATACTCGTCACGAGACTAGTACCAAACACCAACTGCACTAGAATTCCGAGCATCAAGACGTACGGCGCCGGAGACACAAGAACGAACGTCAACATTGCTCCCAGAAGGGCCGTTTTCGTGTCGTACGCCTCGTAGAGTTTGTCGGGGATAGTAGCGAGATTTGTTGTACGGGCTTTTTTTGCGAGCGCAAAAGCAAAGATTATCGCAAAGAAATAATACGGAACGCCGAAAACCACCCAATTCGAAATCCCGTAACGGTACGAATACTCTCCGACGCCAAGAATTCCGCCGTACCAGGTTGAAACAAGTGTCGCAACGAACACCGGCAATGTTAACGAGCGGCCCGCCAGAAGATATTCGTCTGTGGATGTTTTTTCTTTTCGCGCAGAACGAAACCCGATGAAAACAACGGCGGCGAAGTAGAGAAGGATAAGAAGCGTGTCGAGAAAAGAGAACGATACCATTTACAATGAACAATTAACAATGAGCAATGAACAATTTACGAGTGCCGAATGACGATTGACGATTGTTCAACTAGTCACACTCTGCTAATTAATGGAGGATTGTCATTCGGCATTCGTAATTCGGCACTCGACAATTTTCTATTGGTTTTTCACCACGAACAATAGCAGGCATCCTTTTTTAACAGTGATCTTTACCGGCGAAGAGATGACTATGTTGCTCGTTCCCTCACGTTCGCCAAGTTCGAGCGACTCGTTACTGAGGGGATATTTCAGTCCGATAGTTTGGATTCCCTCGCATCGATCCAGGGGCATCAGCGAGATAAGGGAGCCCACGATTGCTTCGAAGACTATCTTGCTGTCGATGATCCGGATATCGCAAAATGGGTCGGAAAAGAGAAGGCGAATTCTCTTATGGTATTTCTTCAGAATACTGAGGTTGGCAAGCGAATGGTCGGGCCGTCCGCCGGTAGCGCCCACGACAGTTGCGCTCGGGATAAGCAGCTTCAATAAAAAATCGAGCGCCTTCTCAAGGTCGGTGCTTTCCTGGTCCGCAATGTGAATTGTCTCCACGCTCGAAAAATGTTTTCGCGTTCTCGAACTGATCGAATCGAGATCTCCGATTATTGCATGCGGTCGAATACCGAGAAGTCGTGCCTTGTTCGCGCCGCCGTCTGCGCAAATAATGAACGGCTTTTCCCGCAGGAGCAACGCAATCTTCGCTTTCGAGAGTACGACCCCGTTGCAGATAACAAGTGCTTTCGCTGCTTCAGAATGCGATCGTTTCATAATTGGGCCGTTATCCCGACAAGATAGTTTCGTTCCGCGGCGGGGAAAAATTCTTGCCCCTCTCCGCTCATCGTATAGAGCAGGTTGAAAATGTTCCGCATTTCTCCGCGTATCGTCAGAACGGTTTTAACCACTTCAGGGAGGCGATACGATATTTCTGCATTGAAGACAGAGTATGCATCATTTTTATGTAATGTATTCTTGAAATTGTCCGTGAAGAAAGCACCGACGTGTTTGGCGGTCATCGAAGCGGTGAACGAATCGTCGGAGTAGGTCAACCTGATATTCGCCAGGAGATCCGGGAAGCCGGCGATCGGATTATTATCCAAAGATACGCGGATTCCGTTATCAGCTATGACCGAGTATTTCACAAGGCGGTTCCTCGAGTATGTCGCATTGCCGCTCAACGAAATGTTTGCGGTGAGCGCCGAAGAACCATCCACCTCAATTCCAATATGTCGGGTACGCTCCGCGTTTCCCGTCACGGGCTGGCCAAAGATATCGACCGTGCCGCTCTTCACCAGCTCATCAGTAAATTCCATCCAAAACATGTTGACACTGAATCGAAGGTTTTCTGTGCGATACCCCATGCCCATTTCAACATCAAATAATTTTTCCGGTGTGGCAAACGGCGATTTGAAATCGTAGCGAACGAATCCGCCCAAAGTATCAGCCTTGAACTGCGGTGTCGCACCGAAGTATGCATCTTCAGCCGCATAGATATTGCGCAAGGTCGGTTCACGCGATGTGTATGCAAGTGATACATATCCATTCCACCGTTCGTCAACATTGTAATTCAATCCGAATCTTGGATTAGCGAAGAGGTAAGGAATGGACAACGTATTGGTGAGAAATTTTTCATTAAGGATACTGTATTGAGTGTAGACTACCTGAAGATCCGCCATCACCGTCACGTTATCATGGAGTCGATAGAGTTCGTGACCATACAACGAAAGCATATCCTTATGGCCATTATACTCATAGATGTGAAAGTCGGGATCATACGTTGTTGAGGGAAACTGAGAGGCGTATCGAATCTTCCCCCAATGCGTCGACCGGTGTATGCGAACCTCGGCGCCGAGTGTCAATTCGCCGTTCACGTGACTGATATCTACCCGCGGCAGCCACCCCCACTGCCTGTTGCCAACAAATCCACGGAGCAGCAATGAGGGAAACGCGGAGATGCCAAACGTCGAATCGTACCCCGCATATTTTCTAAACCAAAGATTAGACGCTGTCGGCTTGTTGTTCGAGTCATAGTACGATACCCAATCGCCGTCGTAATCGAAATAGCCCTCACCCTGGACGAAGAAAATTGTATTGTGCACAAAAATGGATTTCGATATCTCCCAGTCGTGCAGCAATTCGGCGTGGGGCTGAGAGAAGCTCTCGACTTCCTGCGGCTTGCGGAGCGTCCCGTACGCCACGGAGTCTTCCGCAGGATTTAATTCAAAATAATTATAGTTGGTGCGACGCAGTTTCGGATCCTTACTGAAAAATTTCGGCACGCCTTTATAGACAAGGCCGTCGGAAAACGGTCCGCCGTAGAAATGAAGTCGCGTTGTCATATTTTCGTCGAACCTCAGCGCGCCGATGAAGTACGAGTTTAGATCGACGCCGGCGTTCTTGCGATAGCCATCGGTAGTTATTTTCGAAAGCCGGCTGTAAAACATGTAATGACGGTCAACGATCCCTGAATTGATCGAAACGCCGTATTTACGTGTCGCAAGCGTTGTTGTTTTTGTCTCCCCATATTCCTGAAAACCCCCCATCGCCTCGAGCGTTAACGACGGCTTTGGCATGAACGGATTCGTGACAAGGTTGACGGATCCGCCGATCGCCGGCGGACCGTAAAATGCGCTTCCCGCGCCACGCTGCACTTGAATATTGCCGGCACTTGCCATCAGGTCGGGAAAATCAATCCAGTACACGTTATGGTCTTCAGGGTCATTTTGCGGCACGCCATTCACCATTATCGAAATGCGCCGCTGGTCGAATCCCCGAACATTGATATAGTTGTAGCCGATGCCATTGCCGTTCTCGGAATAATAGGTGACCGAGGGCAATTCAGACAAGAGGACAGGAACATCCTGTGTTGAATAGCGCTGTTGCAATTGCGTTCGGTTCAAATCGGAAAATGTAACCGGGGTAACGCGCTCCGTGGCCTGCGTCGCCGTGATAATCACAGGAGACATACGGAATACGGTATCTTTCTCGGAAAAGCTGATCTCCCCCGCGAACACAATCATCGGAAAAGCCAGAACTACGATAAACAACTTTGCGAGCTTCATAACTCCGCCTCTAAGATTCTAAAACAAAAAAGCCGCTGCTGAAATGGATTGCATCAGCAACGGCTTCGAAAAACATTGTATCATCGTGTTTCCTACGCTGGCATTATCCAGATCAGGTATGTGCATCCCGCACGTTCTGCGGGATCGTTGTAGGGTATAATCTCAGATTCGCCTTTCCGCTCCGAAGGAGTCCCTTCGGGAAAGGAACCCTTTGGGTGGCGAAACACCCCTAACGACTGTCTCCTCAAAGAACAAATTCTGGTATCAATATAAGTTCGCAGGAAGGAAAAGTCAAATCGCGGTGGTGGTACGTTTTAGCGAGATGTAGGACATCTTGGTATTTGATCTAGTTGCTGCGATATTTTGAGCAAGATGTCCTACATCTTCTTGAAAAAAGGCAAAATGGCCACTACTTCAAATCGCCGCGTTGTCTTTCAATCCTCATCTTTCTATATTCTATCATGGTCAAAGTCGCCGTGGGAATCATCACCATCAACTCGCAGGTATTGGTATGTCAACGTAAGAAAACGGCACGGTATGCGCTGAAGTGGGAATTCCCGGGGGGCAAATTCGAAAACGGAGAATCGGTCGACGAGTGTCTCCGGCGGGAGTTGCGCGAAGAGCTTTCAATCGACGCAGTTGTGGGGAAGGAATTTTTTAGGCAAAAGTGGATCTATCCAGATTCCGGATCATTTGAGGTGTTTTATCATCTTGTACCTTCTTATGCCGGCATTATACGCAATAACGTTTTCGAACAGATCCGGTGGTCTAACCTCAGTGAACTGGCCCGCGTAGATATGCTCGAAGGAAACAAAGACGCAATAGACTTTCTTGTTGAAACTAAATCAAATATCAAATAGAAAAAATCAAAAGTCAGCTAGTTCAGGATGCGGAGGTTTCTTGGAAAGAATTTGATATTTCATTTGTGATTTAACTTTTTCACTTTTAATTTTTCATTTTTAACTTTCCCTTGAACTCCCGTCCCCTTCATTCAAAGATCCTTCGTTGGTATGAAAAGAACGCCCGCCGTCTTCCCTGGCGAGGATCGAAAAATCCGTATCGGATTCTCCTTTCCGAAATTATGGCGCAACAGACGCAGGTAAGTCGGGTAGTCGTTTTCTACAACGAGTGGCTCAGGAAATTCCCGACCTTTTCCGCGCTGGCAAAAGCGTCTAAGCCAGACGTTTTGCGGCAATGGTCCGGACTTGGCTACAACAGCCGCGCTCTGCGTCTCCATGCACTTGCGAAACACGTCTCGAAGTACTTCAACGGCACACTTCCCCGCACGGTTGATGAACTTCTCCAACTATCCGGAATCGGAAAGTACACTGCGCACGCGATCTTCTGCTTTGCTTTTGGCGAAAACGTTGCGGTTGTGGACGTCAATGTTCGGCGAATCTACAGCAGACTATTATGGAAAGTTCGCTCCGCCGCGGACCTGAAACCTGAAACTGCGATCTGGGAAATCGCAAAAAGCTATCTGCCAAATCGAAGGGCGGCTGAATGGAATCAAGCTCTCATGGACCTTGGCGCCCTCGTTTGCACAACAAGAAATCCGAAATGCGAGATCTGCCCCGTTAACATGCAATGTGCATCGGAATTTTCGAAAGCTCTGCTCAAAAAACCGACGTCTGAGAAAAGGACCGAGCTTTCGTTCAAAGGGATTCCGCGACGAATTTATCGAGGGAGGATACTGAAAGCATTGCACGACAAACCCCTTACCTCGCGGCAAATCGGCAGACGGGTGATCGATCATTTCAAACTGCATGACCTCAAATGGATGAATGGAATATTGGAAAAAATGGAAGGTGAGGCATTAATCACCATTCACCGAATCGGAGCAAGGAAAAGAGTGAGCATTGCACGATGAGTCCACGATACAAAAACCTCGAATCGTTGAAAACCGATCATGCATTAAAGCGAACCGCAATTCGAAGACGACTCGCGGAGTTTCGCACAATCAAACCGCAGCAGTATTTCTACGAGCTTGCCTATTGTTGCATGACGCCGCAATCGAGCGCGGTGAACGCAACAAAAGCTCAGCACGCGCTGACGGTCCACAATTTTCAGAATGAAGATATTGATCCCGAACCGTTGCTTTATCAAAAGGATTACTACATCCGCTTTCACAAAACGAAAGCGAAACTTCTCCTGGAGATGAAGAGCAATTACAGTGTCATCTATTCTATTATCATAAATGGGATGGGAGCATTCGAGAAGCGTGAGTGGCTTGTGAAAAACGTGAAGGGGCTTGGACTGAAGGAAGCGACTCATTTTCTAAGAAACATCGGAATGAATGACGGCATGGCTATCTTGGATCGTCATATCCTTAAGAATCTTAAAAAGTACAACGTTATCTTGTCTCTCCCAAAAACACTGACGAAGAAAAAGTATCTGGGTATTGAACGTCGTTTTCAAAAATTCGCAAACGAGATCGGCATACCGATCGACGAGCTTGACCTGGTGTTCTGGAGCAATGAGGCGGGAGAAATCTTGAAATAACATCTTCGTTCCACGGCCTTGAAAATAACCGCAAAGGCGCGAAGACTCGAAGAAAGAAAAGTATGTGGACACGAAAGCCATTTCTTGTTCTGGGAGCTGGGCTGATGGGAAAAGCCATCGCCTTCGATCTCGTTCATTCCTCTCCAGATTTTACGGTCACGCTTGCCGATATCGACATCGAACGTGCGTCACGCGTTGCCGCGTCGATCGACCCGAACCGGATTAGTCCGCAAAAAATCGATGCGCAAAATCATGGCGATGTAGTACGGCTGATGTCTCAGCACACTGTTGCAATCAGCGCCGTGACGTTTCATCTTAATTATCTCCTCTCAAAAGCCGCCATCGAAGCCGGCTCTCATTTTTGCGACCTGGGACACGACGACGGCGTCGTAGCGCAGCAGTTGACCGAATCACATCGCGCATTGCATGCGAATATCACACTTATCGCAAATTGCGGCCTCGCTCCCGGCTTGGCGGATATTCTTGCGATGGATGCATTCCAACAGTTGGATAAAGTCGATTCGCTTCACCTGCGAGTGGGCGGGCTGCCGCAACATCCTCATCCCCCATTAAATTACCAGCTCGTATTTTCCGCTGAAGGCTTAATCGAAGAGTACACACTACATGCGACAGTGCTGCGAGGCGGAAAAATCCGCAGGATCGAATCCCTTACCGGAATTGAGAATCTGTCATTTCCTCCTCCGTTTGAGAATTTAGAAGCATTTCATACCGGCGGCGGTGCATCGAGGCTCCCGCAATTGCTGGAGGGAAAAGTGGATTCGCTCGAATACAAGACGATTCGTTACAAAGGACATTGCAAAAAAATGAAAACTCTGCTCGAATTGGGCTTCGCAGAGAATGAACCGCTGACCGTCGGGCACAGGCTCATTACATCCCGCGAATTGTTTTTGGAATTGCTCAAAAAACGTCTTACATTTGATGAACCTGATGCGGTGCTGCTGCTCGTTTCCGCCCGCGGAAGAAAAAACGGCAAGAAGCATCAGATTTCTTATCGCATGGTCGATCTGTTCGACAAGAAAAATTCCATAACGGCCATGATGCGAACGACCTCATTCCCGACTTCCGTGATCGCGCAAATGATGTTGGACGGAAGAATTGCCAAGCGGGGCGCATTCACAGCAGAGGAAATTGTTCCGGCAAGGCCGCTGATCGAAGAATTGAAGAAGCGAAATATCACTATCGATATTATTAGGTGATGTTACGCAGAGTTTCACATCTTGCCACGAAGTCACAAAGGCACGAAGAAAAGAACCCATTGGATGAACGGACATTAGAAAATGAAGTTTTCCAAAAAAGTCTTTGTGCCTTAGTGCCTTGGTGGCAAAACTATCGGCGTTTTGCGTAACATGAATGAGTTCACTCTAAAAAGGTCTAAATACTTTGGCAAGATAATTGCGTAGGTATCAGTAATCACATAGACAGATACTAACAATTATCAGTACTGCAATGTTCAAGAAAAATCAAAAACATATTCAAGCAGATTTCTTCGGATTTTCGTCAAGTCTTCCTTCATCGTATCTGGATGACATCGAAGAGTCAATGGAGAAATCATTTTACGAATTGATATTTTCCAAAATTCGAGAAGACGATTTCTCATGTTTGTATTCAGAAATATTTAGTCGTCCCAACGCACCAATCAATTGCATTATCGGTGCGATCTTACTTCAGCACAAGCACGGCTGGACGATTAACGAACTCTTTAATAATATCAAGTTCAATCTGCTGACAAAAGTTGCTCTGGGTTTACAGACGCTTCCTGAAATGCCATTCAATCAAGCGACCTTCTTC
>JAGVPT010000176.1 GCA_020052095.1 Bacteroidota bacterium
AGAGTTTTAATTCCTTTGTAAATTGTCGTCGCTTCATGACTCTGACCTCCTACCTGACAAGCTACCTTATCTCGCTGTCCGGTGCAAGGGGTCAGCTCATTTTGCCAGGATTTGCGCATTCCAGTTCACACCTGCAATGCCAGTAGAATTATTTGTTTTCGCCGCAGCAATGCCAGCAACATGTGTACCATGATGATCATAGATAACAGTGTGTCCAGAAACTTTTCCGCTGAGATCGGGATGCGTTTGATCAACCCCGCCGTCTATAACGGCAATCTTTGTTTGAGAACTTCCTGTGTAAATATCCCACGCCTCCGGCGCTTTAATGTCCGCTTCCTGCCGCACTCCGTTGACGACGTTTTTTATCCCCCACTGTCGATTAGCAGTATAGTGTACGTCGTTTGGCTCAAGATCAACTTCTACGCCACCGTTTGGCTCTGCAAACAAAACATTCGGAAGCTTTTTGAGCGCTTCGATGATCGCTTCACGCGCAGACGGATTGGCAACACTAATCTTGAAGATTCGAGACATGTTTGCCATGCCGATGGCCCTTCCATCCTGTGTCGTTCTTAGTGTATCCCGTTCGTCAAAGTCGGGGAAAGCTGAACGGACTGCTTGCGCCCCGATGTTAAAGCGGCTCAGAAGAGCTTGGATAGCTGGTGCGACCACGCGCGCAGGTTGGCCTTGTGGCGCTCGTTCGATCCCGGCAGTGAAGTAAACAAGGATTTCTTTATTGGGATCATCTTGAGAAAATGCTGGTAAGGATGTGCTCGCAACAAAAACGGCCATGCTTACCAGAAAGAATATTCGTGAAAACAGATTCGCTTTCATGACTTTCTCCGTATGTGAAATAATCGTATGTGAAATAATCGTTTCTCTTTTTGTGGATTAGTTGATACATTAGAGCAAACAACAAGCCCTCGCATCCCGATGAACCGGGACAAAAGTATTGTCTCTTGGCCGAGTTACTCTTTTGGTTCATCCCGTTTAAGGATGAACGCGAGGGCTTTATGTTTCTAGCGTTTCACACTCTCATACAGACCACCAGCCTTCTATCAATGATGCGTCGAATCAAGGATTGGATGTGAGTTGTTTCTTTTCCCCCGTTATCGGGTTCAGTATCCACAAGACTCCATTCGACATCGTCCACTCATCGCTTCGGTAGCGTGTGTAGACAACGCTTGAACCGTCGGGATTCCAACTGAAGGGAAGACCAAAGCTGACATCCACGCCATCGGATGTAAGCTGTTGCAAGTTGGTTCCGCTGGAATCCATTATCCAGAGGTTGCCATTCGACCAAAACGCAATCTTCGTTCCATCGGGAGAGTATTTGGGAAATTCATTGTTACGCGTGTAGGGATCGATCTGATTAAACGATGTCAATCTGGTGACTTGGGAGGTATCACTTACATTCACCCGATATATCTCTGCCCACAATCCGATGTATAGAAGATAGGTTCCATCTGGAGCCCATGTTGGCATTCTTCCTCGCGCAATGAATTGCTTCTGGGAACCATCTGTTCGCATAATCCAAACTCCAGCTGGTCCACTTGCATCAGCAAGAGATCGGTCATAAGCAATCCGCAACCCATCTGGACTCCATGCGGGAAAGAAGTTGCGGCCTTCTGTGGTTAACTGCACGATGGTTGTCGTGTCAAACGTTGTCCCCGTAAAGCGCATTTTGTAAATCTGTGCCCCTGCGCCGAATGCAATCCACTCTCCATCTGGCGACCATGCCGAAGTGAGGAGTTTGTAACGAAAAATCCTACGTTTGTTTGTACCATCGGGATTAATGAGCCAGAAGCCGGCAGAGTCCCCTGCAAAATGCTGCTTACCCTGACAGTCCTTTCCGTAGGGATATTCGATTTTTATCAGTGGTGTGTGATTGAACCCAATGAACTGACCGCTCGGATGCCAAACCGGGCTGTCATACGGTGACTCGGGAACAATCTCAAACGGCGGACACATAGCAATGACAACAAAATTCAGTGTCGTATCTCTTTGAATTACAATATCATTGAATTGCTGAGGCACTATTTTTAATGTTGTGCTATCAGTATTTGTTATCTGAACTGTATATGATCTTGCTGCAATCTGCGCTTTGTTTTCTTTCTTCAATTCTTTTGTAAAATATTTAACTGTTTTTGGTATAGCCATACTGACATTCGCACCTGCTAATCCAAAAACCATTTTCTTTACCAGCGTTTCATCTCCTGCCCGCATCTGATAAAAGTAAATGCCCGGAGTGACCTTCTTCCCGAAATTGTCCGTTCCATCCCACACTATTCCATGAGCACCAATCCCATGCGTACCCATCAAAAACACTTTTACTATTCGTCCGAGTATATCATAAATCTTGATGCTCACATCCAACTGTTTGTTGATTTGGTAGGATATTGCCGTTGAGGATGAAAATGGATTTGGATAGTTCTGCTCAAGTTCTATACTGCTTGGAACGATAGAACGATTTTTTTCTACCGTAGTAATAATGCCAATCTGGTAATTTCCCAAGGTATCGGTTATTGCAGAGAATTTTTTTGTTGCATCACTTTTATCTGTGAATATTATTGACGCATATCTAACAGGGATTGTATCAGCAGTTACATTCCCACTCACAGTAATAACTTGTGAGAGTAATGGATTTGAAAAAAATAATGCCACTATTAAATATATTTCAATAGCAACAAAAGAAACAAACGATTTCATTTCCGTAACCTCCTTTACGATTTACGACAATACAATGAATCAGCACGTTTGATAGTGTTTATCGGTATGTTTGAAACTATCGCCATAACTATTGCTCCTTTCGGACAAGCAACATTTACGTGTAGTGTAGTAGTGTAGAAATAATGATTTCTCTTTTTGTGGATTAGGTGATACATTAATGAGTCTACTCTAAAAAGGTGTTTTTGGGAAAAATGTTTGGGATTTCTCTTAAAATCGAACTCGGAAACGAAGAGTATAACCTTTTTAGATTCGTCTCATTAATGCAAACAAAAAGCCCTCGCAGGAACAGCTATCCTGAGGAAAGGTTGTCTCGTGGCAGAGATATCTTTTTCAGAGGTTGCCCTCGGGGGCTTTTATAATTGAACATTCATACTCTCATCACCTCCTTTATGGCTCAAAGACTAAGTTGTAATTGAATGTAAGCTGACGCTTATTGCTGCCGTCAGCATTCATAATCCATAGAGTTCCATTGTTTACATCTGCTTTTCTTGCATCATGTTGAACATACGCTATTTGAGCACTATCGGGTGACCAGGAAAATGACTCCGCACCTGGAGTTGTAAGCTGCTGCAAATTAGTTCCGTCTGCATTCATAATCCAGAGTTGTGGAATTTCACCGGATGCCTGTGACGAAAATGCTATCTTGGTTCCATCGGGAGAGTATCGCGGACAACGATTGTCGCGTGCATAAGGATCAACTTGGTTAAACGAAGTCAACCTCACAACTTGTGTTGTGTCTGTAATGTTTACCCGATAGATCTCGCTCCATAGTCCAACGTAAGCAAGATGAACTCCATCAGGTGCCCAATCCAGCATATACCCTTTGAAAACAAACCGCTTACCCGTTCCATCAGATCTCATAATCCATCCACCGCTGGGTCCACTGAAATCTGCCACAGATCGATCGTACGCAATCCACAACCCATCAGGGCTCCATGTTGGGAAAGAATTTTCACCACCTGTTGTTAATTGGGCAAGTGTTGTTGTATCAAATGTCGTTCCTGTAAATCGCATTTTATATATCTGTGCATCAAGGTTATCAAACACAATCCATTCTCCGTCAGGGCTCCACGCAGCATTACCTAAACTGTACGAAAGAAGCCTGTGTAATCCCGCGCCGTCGGAATTGATCATCCAAAATCCACTCGAGTCCCAGTCGATATCCTTTTCGTTCACACCGCCCGTGCAGCGGTTAATTTTGAGTATCTTGGTCCAGTTAAAAGCAATCCTGCCATCCGGGTGCCAGACTACTGAACTATAAGGTGCTGGATAGACTGGAGAAGGCGGTTGAGCAGCCGCAGGAGCAACCACAAAATTCAGCGTCGTGTCGCTTTGAACTGCGATGTTATCAAATTGCTTAGTCGCTACTTGGGGTGTTGTTGTACAATTAAAATTCTCTATCTGAACTGCGAATGTTCCCGCTAAAATGCGAGTTGTACTTGCTTTCTCCAACGTTTGAGAAGGACCTGATTGAAGAATTGATGCGTTGGCATTCATACCGCCAAAGCCAAAAACCATTTTCTTGACATGTGTTTCATTGCCTGCCTGCAATTGGTAGAAATAGATTCCTAGACTAACCTTTTTACCGAAATTATCTCTTCCATCCCACAGTAATCCGTGTGTGCCTGCTGTTTGCGATCCCACAATCCAAGCTTTTATTTCCTGCCCAAGGATGTTGTAGATTCGGATGTTTACATCCGAATGTCTGTTAAGTTTATAGGATATCGCCGTTGAGGATGAAAATGGATTGGGATAGTTCTGCTCTAATTCAATACCTTGCGGCGTTAGAACAACTTGGCTCGTGACTCTTGTGGTAACATCTAACCGGTAGTTTCCGGATGTATCCGTGACAGTGGAATATCTTTTTGTAGAATCGCTTTTGTCAATGAAGGTCACTGAAGCATAGCTCACCGGTCTTTCTACGGTCTTCACATTTCCGTTGACCGAGAAGGTTTGTGAGCGTTGTTCCGCAAGCGCCGCACTCAAAAATAAAACGGCACAAAGTATATGGTAACTTAGTCTTTTCATAGTTTTTACACTGTGAACAAACATCGCCAGAGGCGATCGCTTCCAAAAACAATTGTCAATAACCACCGCCGGTGGCGATGGTTATCTACGTTAGACTAAAACAAAAAATCCCAGCCCTCCACCCGCGTCGGTTGCTGCGCGCGTGCGAGAACTGGGATTGTGTTTAAGCAATCACCATTGCTTCCCCCAAGAAGCTGCTATGGGTCTTATGTAACCGTTTTAATCAAACGTTTTTTCATGTGGAGGCAAAATAGCGACATGGGGAGGAAAAGTCAAGTAATTTTTTGTTATTCGTGTTTTTTGTTATTCGCAATAGGGGTGGCTCACAAAATCCCCCAAAAGAAGAAAAACGATCTTGCAGCATTAAATAAGCACTTTGGGTGAACGGCAACGTATCTTGTCATTGCGGCGTAGGCGGGAATTAAAAATAATGGAGGTTGTCCAATAAGTGCATTTTGGGGTGGGATAGGCATTTGGCTAAGCCATTCCTTCGGAACTTGCCTGTCCAATGTAAATCAAAAACGACAAACAGGAATGTTTGTCCCACCACTTTACTTAACAAATTAGACAGCCTCGACAAAGGCATAAGGAAGCGCTACGCCAGAAGTAACGATTCCCTATTTTCCCGTCAGGTATCGTATCGAGTTTGCTATCAATCTCTTGAGAATCAGCGGATGCATTCCTGTTGATTCGCCATTCAGTCCGGAAACAACTCCGGGAATGGAATGGAAAACTACTCTCCCTTTCCCAAGAGTCGTTGTGAAACTTGCCGCACCGATATTCCGGTCGTGGTCGCGCGAATATCCCGCAACAACCTCCACATTGTTCCCCTCCAGCAATAGACCATCGCCGTTTGTCACCGGCACTTGATAGTAGCTTGTCATCGCGCAATCAGCCGGCATTCCGCCATAGACCGGATGCTTGCGCAGAAAATACCAGCTTCCCATCCAGGATGCGCGCGCGTTCCCCACGTGACCCAAATAATGAAACGCGACAACAGATACCTCAAGGCCTGCAAATTTGGACCCGGTATCTGACGTTATTCAATATTCCTTCACGTAGATTAGCGCGCTGTGGCCTCAAGGGATGAGCGCAAGCGAATATCTTCACAGGAACTTCCGATCATCACCTCGATCGCTCCTGGCTCAACTATACTCTTCAACTTTCCGTCAAGAAAAGATAGTTCCGCTCTGCTCAATTCGAACGATACAGTTTTCTTCTGTTCTGGAGCGAGCGTAATTCTTTTGAACCCCTTCAGTTCTTTTACAGGCCTTGTCACGCACGCAACCGGATCGTGCGTATAGAGTTGCACAACTTCGTCGCCAATGCACGTACCTGTGTTCTGAACATCCACACTCACAACCGCTTTGCCGTCAGGAGGTATTGAGGTTGGAACGATATTCAGATTGCTGTACGCGAAGGTTGTATAACTCAATCCGTACCCAAAAGAAAAGAGGGGCTTACCGCTCATATCTGAGTAGTCGTTTCCTCTCCCTGTCGGCTTGTTGTTATAGTAAAGCGGCACCTGTCCGACAAACTGCGGAAAAGTAACGGGCAATTTCCCGCCGGGAGTATAATCGCCGAAGAGAACGTCTGCAATCGCGTTGCCGCCTTCTTCGCCTGGGTACCACGCTTCAACAACGGCACCGACGCTGTCTATCCAGTTCTTCATCGAAACGGCACTTCCGTTTATCAAAACCACCACTGTCGGAGTTCCTGTTGCGGCGACGGCTCTGATGAGCTGTTCCTGACGTCCTGGGAGGTCGAGGTTCGCTCTATCATATCCTTCGCCTTCGATGATGCCCGTGACAATCAATGCGACATCGGATTTTTTCGCAGCATCAATCGCCTCTTGAATTCTCGGGTCAACGACAGTTTTCAGTTCCCAATCCAGACTTGCATAGCTCCAACCTTCGTTCTCATAATACTCAATCCGGATATCATACTGCTTTCCGGCTTCAAGTGTAAGCGTAACGGCATCAAGCGTTGCCCCCCGATCAAACCAGCTATTGATTAGCAATTTCCCGTCGATGGTGAGGCGGACGCCGTCGTCGGTGCTGGCACCGAGTGTGTAGATGCCTGTTGTTGCGGGAACGATTTTTCCCGTCCAGCGAATCGAAAAATGATCCGGTGGTATGGCGGCATCCGGAGACCCCATTGCCCATTCAAAATGGATTTGCTTATCGATGCGTGTGAAAACTGGCGTGCCCGATAAGTCTTTGTTGGTGAAATACTCACCCTTCAGTCCGTGTTCCCCCGGTCGTGCATTGGGCGGAAATAAATTCTCGGCAGGCATGGGAGGGAGAGATGCAAATCCTACCTCACACCCCTTCGCATACTGAATCTGCGTTGCCGGTCCGACTTTGTTCTTGATTCCCTCAAAGACGGTCACAATTTTCATCCCGAATCCACTGTAACCGCCAGGCTGAGCCGAGTCGGCATTGGGACCCAGCACTGCGATTGATGTAATATCTTTCTTCAAGGGGAGAAGATCCTTTTTGTTACGCAAAAGAACGATCGCTTCACGTGCCGCTTGTCTCGCGAGCTGTCGGTGTTCCGACGAATTGCTTTGAGCTTCCGCTTTTTCGGGATTCACGTACGGGTTCTCGAACAATCCCAACTTGAATTTTGCACGGAGAACGTTTTTGACTGCCGCGTCAACCGCCGCTGAAAGGACGGGGCCTTCTCTTACTGCTTCAAGTAACGGTTCCCCGTAATGCTCGATGTCAGGTAGTTCCATGTCCAGTCCGGCTTCGATAGCTTTTGTTGCAGTCTCTTTCCCGGTTGCCGCAACAAAATGCTTGTCCTTGATGCCTGCAACAGAACCATAATCCGATACCACGAAACCGATGAATCCCCATTCTTTTCTCAAGATGTCGGTCAGCAGCCATCTGTTTGCAGAACACGGGATATCATCGAGCGCATTATACGCCGCCATCACCGACTGCGCGTTTGCTTCCTGAACACAGGCTTTGAATGGAGGGAAATACACTTCTCGCAGCTCGCGTTCAGAAATGTGTACCGGATAGCTATCGCGCCCCCCATCGCCGAAATTGGCAATAAAGTGCTTCGGCGTGGTGATAACACCCTCATTTTCAATTGGTTTGCAGAACGCAACGCCCATTCTAGATTGGAGATAGGGATCCTCGCCATATGTTTCCTCCACACGCCCCCAACGGACATCTCGAGCGATGTTAACGACAGGTGAGAGCACCTGACGGATTCCGCGGCTGCGGGTTTCTTTCGCGATGACAGTGGCGACCTCGGACACGAGATCTGCATCCCACGTCGCCGCAAGGCCGATCGCTTGCGGAAAACTCGTCGCACCGTTACCGATCAAACCGTGCAACGCTTCATCATGAATGATCACCGGAATGCCGAGTCGGCTTTTTTCAACTGCGACTCTTTGGAGAGCGTTGGCTTTCTCCGCCGCTTCTCGCGCGATTGAAGATCGGAGAACCGGACCCACGCCGCCGAGACCGGATTTGGAGATGACTTTCTCCAACTCGGCGCGTTTCATCGAACATTGTAGTTGCGCGATCTTCTCTTCAAGCGTCATACGGGAGAGAAGGTCGTTAACGCGTTCTTCGATGGGTATTGACGAGTTCTTGTACTTGGGCTGATCTTTTCTTGTCTGAGCGTTGAGAGAGAGAATCAAAAATACCAAAAGAAAACAATACAACACCTTCCGTAGCATGGCATACTCTCCTTATAGTTCTTCCAGCAGATCGACTTCACGAAATTTGCCGCTTCGTTCAAAGCGGAGTGTTTTGATTTCGTACGGTGCGAAAGACAACCTTAATTTCTTCTGGTTTCGCAATTGAATGGTAGTCTTTGTTTCATATCCGGCGGTTTCTTGCAGGCGAATGATTGCCGCCTTGCCATCCCACGATTGCTTGCATGCGAGCAATCTGACAACGGCTGGCTCCAGCTCCAAGAGACTCTGTCTGTCTTCCTTCAAAGGTCCAATCGGTAAATGAGAGAATACAACCGGGGGCGCACTCAACCAGTCGGCGAGCCCGCTGAGTAACTTCCGCACGACATCCGCATCACCGGCAGTCACGAGCAATCGGATATCGTGAATGCCTAGGTCCATGTACTTCCGTGCCGGAGCGTTGCCCAGCTTGAACCCCTGTTCGTGGCAATACGCCGCGCTTCGCAGAACAGATAGACCGATTTCGCCATCTTTAAAATCGAAGCCGGGTTGTCCACTGTTGATGATGGCGAGTCCGGTTTGTTTTTCATTCACCGTTCCTTCCACCATACACCATCGCCCCTGAACGTGTTCCTGCCCGTCCGCCGGACGGTAGATTGCGCCTCCCGGAACTTCACATAAAATCCGATCCTTCTTGAACACGGTTTGTGTAGAGAGCTTCAATCGCTTTCGTTCCTCGTTCCAAAGAATACGGAGGTGAAATTCGATTACGGGCCAGTTCGGATAAACGGTTACACGGTAGACGATTTTGCTCCGGTTATATACCAGCACTCTCTCTGTCGTTTTGCGAATGGGTCCATCGTGGAGTGTCGTAAATGTATCTTTCAGTGTTTCGAATTTCCCGACTATTGTGCGATAGCTCCAGCGGTCAGTTCCCCATGAATCGCCGTCATCGTCGACGACGATCGGCTGCATCAGATGACCCGCAAGACATTCTCTGCCGTCGCCCGCGTCCAATTCTCTTATGAGACCGTTTCGCGTATCTATGGTATGTCGCAATGCGGGAACAAAGCTTTCCACTGATCCTTTCCCCTCGACGATCCGAAGTTCATAATGTGATGCACCCAACTGTGGCATGTCCGCAAAGAAGCTCACCTTTCTTCGCCAGCCATTGAACGGTAGGAGCGATTCGGGCTGCTCCTCCTGGCACGGGATTTCCTTCCCGTTCAAATCATACAATCCAAGATGCCAAAAGCCGGACCACTTCGGACGGAGGTCTAGCATGCATTCAACTTCTACGGGAACGCGGAAGAGAAAGGGGTTGGTATTGAGCACGGTAACGGGGATATAGAGGTTGCGATACCTTCCTTTGTTCGCGGCAGAAGCGCCCGGAAAACGGAGACGGCGGATTGTTTCAGAGGTACGACTGTAGAGTGCAAGTGCATCTGACTCCGCGGGTTCGGTGCACGAGCCGGGAAGGATATCGTGAAAGTCATTGAAAAGATGATCTCTCCAGGCATCCTCGAATTCTTTGTCGGGATATCTTTGATGACGCATCCACCATGCCAATGTTCTTAACGCTTCAGCCTGGACAAGCTCTGCCAGACCCTTTTGAGCGCCGCGCTTGATCCGGGAAAGAGACGTATAGCAACCCGTGAAAATCCTCTGTAGGTCTCCTTCGACAATCGGTGCTGACTTTGCCAACTTCTTGAAAGACTTGTACAGAATTTCCGGCGTGCTGTGAATGACCCTCACACGTTTTTCTCTTCCTATGAAGGCATTAATTTTCTCAAGATCCTCTCTCGTCGCGCCACCGCCGTGATTCCCGATTCCCCAGAAGACCGGAACATCGCGATTGAGTTTCAGGGCCAACTCCAATCCTTCCTGCAAGCGCTGTTCAATGTTGTCACGCTCGGTGTGATACAATCCGACAGCTATACGATAGGTGAGAATTTCTGAACCATCAACGCCGTGCCAGCGGTAGAGGTCTGAAGGCAATTTCAAATCAGGGTCCTGTGGACGCATGTGGATGTACATCCTATATCCAGCAAGCGAGAGAATTTGCGGCAGCCCACCGCTGTGTCCAAAGGAATCAAAGTTGTAAGCCGTTATAGGCTGCGCGCCAAAATACCTACCAAAGAATTTTCTGCCTTCCGCGATATTGCGAATAATGGATTCCGTCCCGGGCATATTCACGTCCGGCTGAAGATACCACCCGCCGCTTATGCACCAACGTCCTTTCCTTACCAACTTCTGAATTTCTCTGAAGAGTGCGGAATCGTATCGCTGCACCCACTGGTACAAAACAGCCTCATTATGGTTGAAGATAAGTGAATTATTTACTCCGAGAAGTTGAACTGCGTTGTCAAACGTCGAGAGTGCCTCTGCGCATCCTTCCTCCCATCGCCACTGCCAAACGGGGTCAAGATGCGCGCTACAGATAAGATGGATGGTTGGTCGTTTCATATACTCCGATTGAGATTTGTCCTATTGCGATATTGTTCAGATTTCTTCAGGCGAAGGAAGATTCTTATACCATGTGAAATACAGCACGATACTCAGCACGACTAGTATTCCGAGGGACAGGTACATTTGATTCCATTGGCGAAGGAAAAGAAAAAACGGAATAAGAGCGAGGGCCCCCTGGAAAAAAATCGTGATGAAGCCGTTCATAACATCGGTACGCGGCGTGGAATCGTTGACAGGAACTAAGCCACGCCGTTCGGCTTCCAACCGAACCGGTTTCCAGAATCCAAACGGACGTATTTTGGAATAAAATTTCACGAGCACCTCCATTTCAGACGGCTCCATGATGAAACCAAATACCAGGGTTGCCCCAAGAGAGCCAAGTGTGTCCACGGCAAGAGTTGTAGAGATCGGCCACTCAGGAAACAGAATTTTCTGGAGAACGATGATAAGAGCAGAAACAATCATGCTCCAGACAAATGCCCGCGCCCCGAAACGCCACCAGTGCCAACGCATTGTAGCAGGTGCGAGAATCATCGTCACCACAACAAAGATCATTGTTTCCCAGGCGGAAACAATATCTTTGAACGAAAGGCTGAAAATGAATCCGACCCCGATAGCACAAACCGAGGCAAGCTGCCCGAACCTAACGAGTTGTTTCTGAGTCAGGTTTTTCGCAAAGTATCTTTTAAGAAAATCGTTTGTAACGACCGAGCTTGTCACGTTAATCATCGCACTGAGTGTAGACATCAAAGCTGCCAGCAACACTGCCATAAAAAGCCCCTGCATTCCAACAGGAAGTGTCTTCAGCACGAGCGGCATAATTTTCTCTGCATCAAACGCGGCCTCCGAGCCAAGATGATAAATCCCGAGGACTAAGAATGAACACGCGATGATCCAACGTAAGGTGTATCCGACTGTCCAAGTTCCTGCAGCAAGGGATGCATCTCGCGGACTTTTTGTGGTCAGGAAAAATTGAAAATCCCAGACATTCGGCCCTGCAAGAATTCGAAAGATGAGCCACGAAAAACCGGCAAGAAGAACTGGACCGAACGCATAATAATGACTGTAACTGGCAGGCGTATTTTGCAAATAGCCGGACCAGAGTGTCCACGTGGGCGCAAGGGAGCTCCACCCCGGATCTTTTGTCGCAACGAAAGAAGCACCTGACCCTTCTTGAAACGCCATCACCGAGAGGATCACCGCACCGATAGCTATGAGTATTGTTTGAAATACATCGGTCACGATCACCCCCACAAAGCCGCCGAGCGTCACATAAATTCCAACAACACCAAACACAATGAGCGCTGACTGCCATCGCGTAAACGGGAGAAACTCTTCGGCGAATTTTCCAGTGCCGACCGCCATGAACATAAGATTGAACACCATAAGAACTAGCAAAAAAGTCGCAGCTGCAATGCGTGCGTACTCTGCATCGCGGGTAGCGCCGAAGCGGGTCTCATTCCACTCTGCAAAGGTCATCACACCTGAACGGCGTATGTATTTTGCCTGGAAAGCCATGTAGAAGCAGATTATCAGCCATCCCCAAAAGATATGAGTGATCCAAATGGATTTCAACCCGAGATAAAACATCACGCCGATCAGTGACATCGTCCCGCCGATATCAATATAACTCGAACAACCTGAAAGCCCCAGCATCCACCACGGCACGTTGCGATCCGCCAGGAAATACGAATCGAGCTCTTTCGTGGCTCTTTTTTGAACAAGGAATCCAATGAGCGTATTAACTGCAAAATAGCCAAAAATAATTGCTAGATCGATGGGGTGAAGTTTCATCGCACGTGTCCTGCGCAGTTTGTTGGTTATATGTTTTCTTGGGAACTACTCAGCCACGAAGGCACCCCGCCTGCCAAAGCGCAGCGGCGGGCAGGCAAGGCACAAAGAAAATTGTGGGTTGATGATCTTATTATCCGTGAACTCAAAGCAGATGATGAAGTAAACCCTGTGTGGGAGGCTCAACTCCTCAGTCATCTGAAACTGACCGGTAAACGACTTGGCTTTCTGA
>JAGVPT010000258.1 GCA_020052095.1 Bacteroidota bacterium
AGAGTTTTAATTCCTTTGTAAATTGTCGTCGCTTCATGACTCTGACCTCCTACCTGACAAGCTACCTTATCTCGCTGTCCGGTGCAAGGGGTCAGCTCAGCTATATTTATAGCGGAAGTAATACAGTGGGAGATGTAGCGTGGTATTATGACAACTCCGGAGGCACTACGCACCCAGTGGGGCAGAAGACAGCAAACGAACTTGGTATTTATGATATGAGCGGCAATGTCTGGGAATGGTGCTGGGATTGGTATGGTAATGCATATCCATCCGGCGGAACGGCTGATCCAAAAGGACCCTCAACGACGCAGACCACCCGTTTGCTTCGCGGTGGTTCTTTCGACAACGTCGTGAACTACTGTCGGGTCGTTGTTCGCAGCGCCAACGACCCGAACGGCCGCAACGTCGTCAGCGGCTTTCGGTGTGTCCAGGACTAAATTTTTGCTTTAGCTCTTTTACACTTTTACTTCCTGCTAAAAAGCAGCGGGATTTCGCCCCGCTTAAGATGCAGCGGGACACTGAGGAACGTGCAAAAAGCGCTCAACTTTGTTGCGAGCGAAGCGAGCACCGGGGAAAATTTTTGAATGAGGAATAACTGCTATGGCAGTAAACGAAGCCATCATGATAAAGACATATCAGTTCCTGCTGTTTATGTTGCCTCTTCTCACAAAACTTCCGAGAGACCAAAAATTTCTTGTTGCCGACCGGTATGAGACAAAGGTGTTGGATCTGCTCGATCTTTATGTACGCGCATATTATTCATCAAAAGAACAAAAACCCTCTATGTTGCGTGATGCAAACATCGGATTAGAGCAATTGCGCTACCTTACACGGCTATTGCATGATATGCGCTTTATCAACCATGAAAAATACGGAGTCGTATCCGGCCATCTCGATGAAATCGGAAAAATGACAGGAGGGTGGTTAAAATCCATCGCATGAAGACGCACAAGAACCTTTTTAATGAGATTTGCTCATTCCAGAACCTATGGTATGCTTCGCGCAAGGCGAAGCGGGGCAAATCATCCTTCGATTATGTTCAGAGGTTCGAACATCTGCTGGAGACAGAACTTCTTCAGCTACGGCGGGAGCTTTTGGCCTGCACGTATGTGCCTGGCCATTATAAGGAGTTTATTATCGTTGAACCAAAAGTCAGGATGATCAGCGCGGCGCCGTATCGTGATCGTGTCGTTCACCATGCACTCTGTAATGTTATTGAGCCGCTTTTCAACCGGTCGTTTCTCTTGGACAGTTATGCCAATCAAGCCGGAAAAGGAGTCCATCGGGCAGTCGACCGCTTTCAGTGGTTTGCCCAAAAGTATCGTTATGTTTTGAAATGCGACATCAGGAAGTATTTCCCAAGCATCGACCATAGCGTGCTCAAATCAATCATTCGAAAAAAGATCGCCTGCGCCAGAACGCTGTCCCTCATAGACACAATTATCGATCGGAGCAACAATCAGGATCCGGTGCACGAGTATTTTCCCGGCGATGACCTCTTTACCCCTTTCGAACGCCGCAGAGGGTTGCCTATTGGGAACTTAACCAGCCAATTCTTTGCCAATGTCTATTTGAATCAGTTCGATCATTACATGAAGGAAGAACAAGGGGCAAACGGGTTCATCCGCTATGTGGATGATTTTGTCATGTTCGCCGATGATAAGGAAGAATTATACCGCCTTCGCTCGTGCGCAGAGTCGTTTCTTGCATCACTTCGGCTCTGTCTGCATCAAACGAAATCATTGATTCATAAGAATTCTGTGGGCGTGCAATATCTCGGCTATCGCATCTTCCCGGATTATCGCCTCTTGAAGAACGAATCGATTGTGCGGTACAAACGGAAGATCAAGAAAATGGTGATATCCTATTGTCGAGGAGAGACATCGCTTGAGAGAGTCCGTTCTTCTATTCACGGTTGGATCGGTCATGCAACCAATGCCAACACCTTTCGACTCCGGAAAGCGGTACTGGAATCGGCAGTATTCACCAAGGGATGAACTCAACATTAAAGGCGCCGTTTGCTTCGCGGTGGTTCTTTCAACAACAACGAGAACAACTGTCGGGTCGATAATCGCAACAACAACAACCCGAACAACCGCAACAACAACAACGGCTTTCGGTGTGTCCAAGACTTCTCACTAATCCGACGGCGGGAAATTGCCAGTGTACGCATTGGCGGTGTGTGCCGAAGGAAGTCCAGAGTTCGTTCCTGTGTACGTGCAAACGTGCCAAACACAAGGCAAGGCTCCGTTGCCGGCAAGTAGAAAGCATCGAACGCCGGCTTCGGATTTCAATAGCGCTCTTAATGAAAGTGCAAAACAACGGCGCTTAACAAACGGCAAAACGGCCCGCCAAAAGGTGAAGCATGGCGGGCAAACGCTCGCTCTCTGGATAAGCAAAGGAAGTTTGTAACTACTCAGAAACTATGTTAAAAGTCAATATCCGGGAGAAAATCTTTCATCAGTTATTGTTGAGTTCACTCTAAAAAGGTCTAAATACTTTGGCAAGATAATTGCATAGGTATCAGTAATCGCATACACAGATACTAACAATTATCAGTACTGCAATGTTCAAGAAAAATCAAAAACATATTCAAGCAGATTTCTTCGGATTTTCATCAAGCCTTCCTTCATGCTATGTGCAGGACATTGAAGAGTCAATGGAGAAATCATTTTACGAATTGATCTTTTCCAGAATTCGAGAAGAAGATTTCTCATGTTTGTATTCAGAAAACTTTAGTCGACCCAATGCACCAATCAATTGTATTATCGGTGCGATCTTGCTTCAGCACAAGCACGGCTGGACGATCAACGAACTCTTTAATAATATCAAGTTCAATCTGCTGACAAAAGTTGCTCTGGGCTTACAGACACTTCCTGAAATGCCATTCAATCAAGCGACCTTCTTCAACACACAAAATAGATTAAATGATCATTTCGTGAAGACTGGCATCAATATGCTTGAGACATTGTTTGACCATCTCACCACCGAGCAACTCACCATATTAAAGATCAAAACAAACATACAACGAACAGATTCATTTCAAGCTGCATCGAACATTCGACGATATTCCCGGTTGCAGTTATTAGTGGAAATGCTCATTCGGCTTCATCGCGTTCTTGATGATGCTGACCGGAAATCATATGAAGATCTCTTTGCGCCGTACATCCAAAAGACTTCCGGTCAATTCATTTACCGATTGGACCAAGGAGAAATCCATTCAGAGCTTGAACATATTGGCCGGGTCTATCAGCGTATCTATGCAGAATTATTTCCGCGTTACCAGGATGTTGAAGTATTTACAATATTCGAACGCGTCTACATCGAACATTTCACAATGATCGATGAAAAGATAACGCTGGTACAAACCACTACATTGTCAACAGATTCTCTTCAATCGCCTGATGATCTTGATGCAACCTATGTGAAAAAGAATAACACATCGTATCGCGGTTACGTCGTCAATATTGTTGAGACGTGCAATCCGCAAAATCAACTAAATTTAATTACGGACATTTGCGTCTCTGCGAATAACGTTGATGACTCGAGAAATCTTCACGAACGGTTGGATATTGTAAAAGAAAAAACGCCGGACATCAATGAGCTTCATAACGATGGCGGTTATAGCTCGCAAGAGAACGACCTGAAATGTTCGGAGTTGACGATCACCCAGATCCAAACAGCGATTCGCGGGAAAGCATCTGCGATTGATATTACGATTGAAAAGACTGATGCTAGTCAATATCACGTCAGCTGTCCATGCCAGAAGGTCGTTGCAACGAAAGGCAGAAAATTGTACAAAGCCGTATTCGATGAGACAATTTGTGCAACGTGTCCTCTGAATCACCAATGCAATTTTGTGAAAGTGCGAACAGACGAACGTCGCCGTTATTATTTTTCGGACAAAGAGTATTATCGAAAGAAACGTGCGCACAACATATTGAATATTCCACCCGAGCGCCGATCACTTAGAGCCAATATAGAAGCAACGGTTTCAGAGTATCGAAGAACGACGCCGGACGGTAAAGTGAAAGTGCGGGGACGATTTAAGACTATGCTCTTTGCATTTGCAACTGGCATAGGTATTAACTTCGGACGTGTCTTCCGCTATCTAAAGAGTGACGACTGTGATAACATTCAATTCTCTTCATCATAAAAGAGGGGAATAATAACCGAATAGATAGCAGTGGTTAGCCAATATGTCAAAGAACAAAGAAATGGAAACGTAAAACAGTCTTTACAGAAATATTCTTCCCGATTTAAGCAATTTCTTGAAATCGGGAGGTGAATCGAAGCCAAAAATGGCTAAGAAAAAAAACTTTTGTCCGCAGCTTTTTAGAGCGGACTCATTGTTGATTCAAAAAATCCCCCTGTTTCCCCCTTTTCAAGGGGGATTTCCAACGCTCTTATTCCCCCTTTACAAAGGGGGTTAGGGGGATTCCTTTATTTTCTTTGGAAATACTGAAATTACAAAAAACACACTGAGAAGTTACGGAAGTTTAAAGACTGGCTCGATATTGAGAGATCGCTCCATCCGCCTGAGGCGGACGGCGTTTTGCCTAAGCGTTAGTTGTGGCCGCCGCCATGAATACTGGAAAATATGAGACAAAAGAAGAAGAAAAATCTGCCCTCGATTCACGTTGAGACGGCTATTCGCACCCTCCGCGATGAAAGGGTAATCTTGGACACCGACTTGGCCAATATCTATGGCATTCCAACCTATCGGCTGAACGAAGCAGTTAAGCGCAATCGAGAGGGCTTTCCCGAAGATTTTATGTACCAGTTGAATCAAGAGGAGCAAGCAGCTTTGACATCGCAAATTGCGATGTCAAAAAGAGGGCGCGGCGGAAGGCGCCCCCTACGCTTTCACCGAGCATGGTGCAGTCATGGCTGCAAACATCTTGAACAGCTCTCGCGCAGTTCAGATGAGTATTTTTGTGGTCCGCGCATTCATCAAGATGCGCCAGACTATGGCAGCGAACAGTGCGCTCGTCGAAAAGCTGCGGGAGTTGGAAAGTAGACTCACTCAGCGACTCGACACACACGAGCAAGCAATTGTATATGTTTTGGCAGAGTTGAGGAGACTGATGGAGTCGCCTCAACAGCCTGAACCCACGCGGCGGCCCATTGGATTTGGCCGTGAAGATCAATGACGTGTTTTCACTGTTGCGTCGGCTGCAACTAACACGCAGCTAAAAGTCGCTCGCTTTATTTTGTTTGCCTGGTCAGTTGAGTTCGCTGAACCGCTCTGCTGACAGGTTAGTAATAAGAATCTTTTTGTAGTTCGCTCCGCGGTTTCTTTTAGCCACGAAGCGTTAGGCATCATGCCCACGTTGAAAGTGTAAATCAATATGCTTCATGTAAGTGATCGATGCTGGGTCGGTTAGCAAAGCAATACTAAGCTCAAGGAAAGGAGCAAGTTATGACAAAGGAAACATTGAAAGATGTGAGATTCGCCAAAGCCGCTGATGTTATGACGAAGAATGTAACATACATTGACGGCAGCAAGTCTGTAGCCGACGCAATCAGGCTCATGAAGGAGAAGAAAATCTCCAGCCTGGTTGTAAACCGAAGAGGACAGGAGGATGCCTGGGGGATGTTGACACGCAAGGATGTGGTCAACAAAATCGTTGATCCCGGTAAGGATCCTCAAGAGGTCAAAGTCTTCGAGATCATGTCCAAGCCGCTCATGATGGTGTCCCCTGGTCTCGCTTTAAAATATTGTGCTCGGATGATGAACCATGCAGGAATCAGGAGAGCGACCGTCTTCGATGGTAAGGAGATTGTCGGAATTCTGAGTAACACCGATATCTTTAACGCCATCAAGGTGTAACTAGCGCCTGATTGTCGAGGCGTGAGAGCAGTTTACCGGTTGAACTAATCGACCCAGCCAGGTCACTATGTTTGGTTTCGAATAACGGAACGTCGCCTAACAAACAGCCTTACGACCCCGACTTTCGTCGGGGCAGGCTGCTCGCTTTATTCTCTATTGGGTTCAATAGCCCGACGCCCCGCCTGCCATAAGCACGTTGCACGTGCGGCGGGCAGGCAGGCGAAAGTCCCAAAGGGATCCCCTTGGGACCGGAATCCAGAATCTGGATGTCCGCCTTTGGCGGACATGACAAATACCTCGCTGCTTGTCCAAAGGACTCCTTCGGAGCAGCGAGGATTATTTATTTATAGTTGAAAATCAAAACTCGTCCACTTGAACGGAGGTCACTGTGAATTCACGATATGCATTCTATTCTAAACTCATTCTCTTTTCGCTCCTCACTTTCTCCATGCTCGCCTGCAATGGCTGGGAGTATCGGAGAGACAAGAAAGCCAAACGAGTAGTTCTTGCTGCTAACGAAGTGCACGAAGGGTGGTATTTCGCCGCCGGTGATCAAGTTGTAATTGAAGGAACGATCAACGGCGACGCGTACGTCGCGGGCGGTATCGTAGAAGTGGAAGGCACGGTCAACGGCGATCTTCTGGTTGCCGGCGGAATGGTGACTGTAGGAGGGACCGTTACCGATGACATCCGCGCTGCAGGAGGGACTGTCCGTTTTAGCGGCAAAGTCGGCAAGAACATTTCTGTGGCGGGAGGTTCTGTTATTGTCGCGAAGTCCGCTCACGTCAGTGGAAATCTTCTTGCGGCGTGCGGCAATCTTGAAATCACGGGAGCAATTGACAAAGAAGCCAGGGTTGCGTCAGGCGATGCAGGAATCAGCGGGACAATAAAAGGTAATGTTGATTTCGCAGGCGATTATCTTTCGGTACCTCAGGGCGCAAACTTAGGCGGCAATCTGAATGCTCGCGTAACAGAAAAGCAGAACGTTAAGATTGCAGAAGGGACTGTGCATGGAAAAGTAGATGTCAGTCTGGAAGAAATGCGGCATGCCGCTCGGATTCTCGGATACTCGGCCTGGCGTTTTTGGTTCAAGATCGTTTGGGCGTGCAGCTTGATTCTCGCAGGCTTAATTGCGGTGTTCCTCTTCCCAACGCAGATTAAGAAAATAGGGTCAACGATAACGCAGCGCTTGGGTGAAACTTCCATTTGGGGAATTCTCGGAATAATTGTAATTCCTATAGTGTCTGTTGTTCTTTGCGTGACGATAATCGGAATTCCGGTTGGTGTGTTCGCATTGACTATATTTCTTTGGATGCTGTATCTCTCGCAACTTAGTCTGGGAGTTGTTCTTGCAGACCGGCTCTTTGTGTTAGAAAGAAAAACAGGATGGAATCTTTTTGGGGCGATTGCGGTGGGAGTCATCCTTATGCAAGCGTTGACGTTTATTCCTTACCTTGGATTTTTGGTGAACCTTGCGGCAGTCATTCTCGGAGTGGGTGCGATACTACTCATCGTGAGAGAGGAAACGCGACATTTTCGCGCAACGTAACCAAATGTTGTAAGATCCTTCTTGATGTCATTATGAAAAACGTCCTGTGATTTCTTTACGGGTTTGCGACCTCGTCCAGGGCCAGGTTCGCGAACCCGCGTGTCTTGAGTCCGTGGTCCTGAGTCCGGAGCCCTGTATCCGGAGTCCGACTCCTGTGGCCTATCTCCCATTGATCATTGCTCATTGGTCATTGATCCTTGGGCTTCATTGAAACTCACCTCATTTTTCGCTACTTTATACTCACAAAAGTCTTTGTAGGTCGATAAAACATCGGCCAAACCTGCAATCCTATAATCTTGCAATCTCGTAATCTCTTAACCCGTAATCTAGAATTCTTTTTTATCGAATGTCCAGCCACATCATCGCCATCATCGGCCGCCCGAACGTCGGCAAATCCACCTTGTTTAACCGTATTGTGGGTTCGCAGGATGCCATCGTTCACGATCAACCGGGAGTGACGAGGGATCGACATTACGCTTTGGCAGATTGGAGCGGAAAATCCTTCACGTTGATTGACACAGGGGGGTTTGTACCGAAGTCGGAGGATTTGTTCGAAAAGGCCATTCGCGAACAAGCACACATCGCGCTGGAGGAGGCGGACGAAGTTATTTTTGTCGTCGACGCAAAAGAGGGCATTAATCACGTCGACAAAGAAATTGCAAACATCCTGCGGAGATCGAACAAAGAAGTTATTCTGGTTGCTAACAAGGTTGATAACGCGTCCGCGGAATATGAAGCTTCTCAGTTCCACTCACTTGGCCTTGGCGAACCGATTTCTCTTTCAGCACTTGGCGGAAGAAAAATCGGTGATTTTTTAGATGCAATCACGAAGAACATATCCACGAGCGATGATGCGGAAAGCGAAGACTCGAGGCTGAAACTTGCCATTATCGGAAAACCGAATGTCGGAAAATCTTCCCTTGTCAATGCGATCATTGGAGAGGAACGCTCAATCGTTACGCCCATCGCCGGCACGACCAGAGATCCGATCGATACTGTGCTGAAACATTACGGTGAGGAAATTCTGTTAATTGACACTGCCGGACTGATTAAAAAGAAACGAATTCGGGAGAGCGTTGAGTTCTATTCGACAGTAAGAACGCTGAAAAGCATTGAACGCTGCAACGTCGCTGTTATCTTGTTTGATGCGAACGAGAAGCTCGAACACCAGGATTTGCGTATTGTCCAATCGGTGATCGAACGGAATCGAGGCGTGGTCATCGCCGTCAACAAATGGGACTTGATCGAGAAGGACAATTCGACGACGAAGAAGTTCGAAGAGACGATTCGCCAGGAACTTCGAACGTATGACTATATTCCGCTCGTCTTCATTTCGGCAAAAACAAAACAGCGGATCTTCAAAGTAATTGAACTTGCAAAGCATGTCCATGCTGAACGGTCCAAACGCATTGCGACGGCCGAACTCAACAAAGTCCTGCTTGCCGACATCCTCCATTATCCGCCGTCGACAAAAACCGGGAAAGATGTAAAACTGAATTATGTCACGCAAGTCAAAACACTTCCGCCGATTTTCACCTTTTTTGCGAACGAACCCCAATTGATAGCAGACGCCTACAAACGTTATTTGGAAAATAAGATCCGGGAGCATTGGGGATTTACAGGAGTTCCCCTCACACTTCAATTCAGGAAGAAACGAAGATGAAACGCCGGATCCTCGTCATAGGCGGATTGGCAGCCGGACCGAGCGCGGCAAGCAAAGCACGGCGCGTCGATCCGGACGCAGAGGTTGTACTTTTCGAGCAAGGGGAGTATATTTCGTACGGAATCTGTGAAATTCCGTATTTGATCAGCAATGAAATCATCGATCCGGCTCGACTTATCATTTATTCGCCCGAGCGGTTGGAGAAGGAGAAGGGCGTTTCAGCCAGGACGTTTCATCTTGTAGAAGAAATCCATGCTTCGAGCAAAGAAATTCTGGTTCGTGATCTCAAGGGGGGAGTCACGAGGACCGAACACTATGATAAACTGATTATTGCAACGGGATCGACGCCAAAAAAACTAGCACTTGAAGGAGTTGAGAGCAGAAATGTTTTCACGGTGAAAGCGCTGGATGAGGCGTATGCAATGAAAAGATATCTCGATGAGGAAAAGCCTCGTCGCGCAGTGGTTATTGGCGGAGGGTTTATCGGGCTCGAGATGGCCGATGCGTTTGTCCGGCGCGGAATCGAAGTAACAATGCTGCACAACGCTACACAGCCAATGTCGAAGCTCGAAGAAGAGGGGAGAAAGATTGTCCATGAAGAGATTCTGGAGCATGGCGTCCTGTTTGTCCCGAACGCGAAAATAGAATGGTTCGGAGTCGGGGCGAAGGGAAACGTCGTTGCCGTCGGAACCTCTGCGGGAACGGTTGAAACAGATATCGTGGTTATGGCGATAGGCGTTGTCCCAAATGCTTCACTGGCAGAGACGGCGGGGATTCAACGTGGCAATTTCGGCGGCATTTGCGTCAGTGATAAGATGAAAGCGCTCGGCGCCGAAAATATTTTTGCGGCCGGCGATTGCTGTGAACTTCGCAACATCATCACGAAGAAACCGATGTATCTCTCCCTGGCAACGACAGCGACAAAGACCGGCTGGATCGCGGGCGAGAACGCGGCCGGCGGGAATGCCATATTCAAAGGGACAATGCGTACAATCGGCGTGAGAGTGTTCGATAAAGAAATCGCGCATGTGGGCTTGAGTTTGAAAGAAGCAAAAAGCCTTCATTTTGATGCTGTCGCACATACAATCCGTGCCCAATCAAAAGTAGGAATGATGCCGGGCGTGCAGGAAATCTCCTTCACACTCATAGCCGATCGGAAGTCCGGAAGAGTGCTCGGCGCGAACGTTATCGGGAACGAAGGCGCCATCCAAAGGGCAAATACGATCGCCGTCGCAATTCGTCATGGGATGACGGTCAGTGATGTCTCGGAATTTGATTTGATTTACACGCCCCCGTTCGCGCCATTATGGGATGGGATCAATATTAGCGGACACCAGATGAAGAGAAGAATATAACTGATCACTTACCGCATCGCATTTGCGGTGCACATGTCCTACTGCGATGAAAAATCTGACCATCGTTAAACATCCAATAATTCAACGCGACGTGACATTTCTGCGCGATTCGCGGACGCCGAACGATCAATTCCGCCATATCCTTGCCCGTATTGCGGGGATGATGGCATTCCAGGTGACGAAAGACTTCGAACTCAGGGAGTTCGATGTACAGACCCCTCTGGAGAAAACAAAAGGATACGCGCTCAAGGATTCCATCGTCGTTGTGCCCGTTCTCCGCGCCGGATTGGGGATGGTCGAAGGATTTCTCAATGTCCTTCCGGACGCGCGTGTGGGACACGTTGGATTGTATCGGAATGAAGAAACGCTGCAGCCGGTCGATTATTATTCTAAATTCCCGAGTCAACTTTCAAAAGCATTAGTCATTCTTATCGATCCGATGCTTGCGACGGGAGGGAGCGCGACTGCGGCGATTACGTTTCTCAAAAAGAAAGGGGCGAAGAATATTCGGATTGTTTGCCTCGTAGCTGCGCCCGCGGGAGTGAAAATGATCGCCAAGCATCATCCGGACGTCCAGATTTTTTGCGCGAGCCTCGACCGCGAACTTAACAACAAAGGGTACATCCTTCCCGGACTGGGCGACGCCGGTGACAGAATTTTCGGAACGGAATAAGGATGATTGATGTACCGAGAAGAAAAGACTTGAACCTCCAGGACGCAAAGACGCAAAGAGAGAAGTGTTTATTTCACAACAGCTATCCGATAGCTTCGAGCTATCGGATAGCTAGAGGCAATCGGATTGCTTGTATGATCATCGTCGCACTGTTGGTTGCGTTCTCGTTTGAGATATTGGCTCAACCTTCTTCGAATCAAAGTCTGCATGATGTAATCCTGCAGGGCATTGATCTGACGTTGAAGCAGGATTATCCGACGGCGAAAGCGCTATTTCAGTCAGTGATCGACAAATATCCGAACCAACCTGCCGGTTATTTATATCTTGCCGGGACCGTGCAAGCAGAATTCTCGGATTATGAGGACGGCTTCGACCGGCGACTCTTTGATTCGCTTCTTGCGAAAAGCGAAGCACTCGCCGACCATCTTATCGAGAGGAAGGACTCGGCCGACTGGGGTTACTACTACGCAGGAACTGCGCTCTCGTATCGTGCGTTTTCAGAATCGGAGAGGGGCAATTGGCCCAGCGTTATTATTGACGGCATGAACTCTGCAAAAATGTTTGAGCGCTGTCTTGAATTGAATCCGAAATTTTACGATGCAATGAGTGGCCTGGGAACGTATTATTACTGGAGGAGCAAAAAGATCGAGTTTCTGTCGTGGCTCCCGTTCGTCACCGACAGAAAAAAAGAAGGGATCTCGCTGCTGACATCTGTCGTTGAAAACGGAACGTACGATACGTTCGAGGCAATGAATAGTCTGATCCTGGTGCTTACTGAGGAAGCACGATATGACGAAGCGTTGCCAATCACCCTTCGAGCTTTGGCAAGGTACCCTGGAAACCGATCGTTCCTGTGGTGTCTCGTGGGGATCGTGGAACGGGTGCCACACAAGGATACAATCGCGATAAAGTCGGCGGTGACTCGCTTGCTCGCGAGTGTTGTGAACGCCCCGGTCAGGAATCACTATTACGAAGCTGCCTGCCGCTTGAAGCTGGCGCAATACGCGATGGCAGAACACGAGTACGGCAGGGTAATTGAAGAATGCACGGCAATTCTTCAGTACAAAGATCTTGAAGGCAAAACAAAGCGAGACATAGGGAAGAAGTTGAGAGAGGCGAGCGAGTTGATGGTGAGAGCGAGTAGGAAGTAGGAAGTATGCAGTAGGGAGCAGGAGTAGGCAGTAAAAACTGTCGCGATTCCAAAGACGATAACACCGCGTTCTGCTTACTACCTTCTCCCTACTGCATACTCCATACTCCTTACTCCATACTGCCCACCATCACCGTAACAGCTTTGGGATGAGAAAAACATCGCATCAATATAATGTTGAGCAAAAATAAAGCATGGTCCATGCAAAGTACAAGAAAAAGCTCGACGATCTGCTCGCTATCTGCAGGAAGAATCTTCGATCCGTTGACGAAGATTTAATCACGCGTGCGTTCGAATTGAGCCTTGATGCACACAAGCACGACATTCGCGCATCCGGCGAGCCCTATTTTTATCATCCGTACGAAGTCGCGACCGTCGTGGCGAAAGAGATCGCGCTGGACGATGTATCGGTGGCGTGTGCACTCTTACACGACGTTGCCGAAGATACGGATTTTGGCATCAAAGACATTCGGGAAGAATTCGGCGATACGATCGCGGACATTGTCGACGGCACGACGAAGATTACAGATATCTTCCGAAGTCACGAAATTACGCAGGCCGAAAGCTACCGTAAACTGCTTCTCTCCATGGTAAACGACATCCGCGTGATGATCGTGAAGTTTGCAGACCGTCTCCACAACATGCGCACCCTCGAATATCTTCCCGTTGAAAAACAGCAGCGGTTGTCAAAGGAGACATTAGAGATCTACGCTCCCTTCGCCCACCGCTTCGGTCTCGCGAAGATCAAATGGGAGCTTGAGGATCTGGCGTTCAAACATCTTCATAGAAAAGAGTACGAGGAGATCGCGCACGCGATCAAAGCAAAACGCCGTGAACGGGAGCATTACATCCGCAAGTTCACCATTCCGATAGAGGGACGGTTGAAGGAGGACGGGTTCAAATTCGAAATTGCGGGGAGACCGAAGCATTTGTACAGCATCTTCAACAAAATGATAAAGCGCAACAAGCCGCTGGACGAGATTTACGATATGTTCGCCGTCCGCATTGTGCTCGACACGAATGACGACAACAAATGCTTTTCCGTCTATGGCATCGTTTCGGAAATCTATAAACCGGTCGCCGAGAGGTTCAAGAACTATGTCTCCATTCCCAAAAAAAACGGCTACCAGTCGCTCCATACCACCGTCATCGGGCCGGAAGGGAAGATGGTTGAGGTACAGATTCGCACACGCTCCATGCACGAGATCGCCGAGCGCGGTGTCGCCGCCCATTGGATGTATAAAGAGAATGTCTCCACGCTGGACAAAGAACTTGAGAATTGGGTGAATTGGGTTCGCGAGATTTTCGATCAATCCACGGAGGAAGCGCCGAAGGAATTGATGGAGAGTTTCAAGCTCAATCTCTACCAAGACGAGATATATGTTTTCACTCCAAAAGGAGATTTGAAAATTCTTCCGAAGGGAGCAACGCCGATCGATTTCGGCTTTGAAATACATTCCAACGTGGGATCGCATACTATCGGAGCAAAAGTGAACGGCCGCATTGTTCCCCTGAATATCATTCTCCAGAGCGGCGACCAGGTCGAAATCATTACATCGAAGAAACAAACGCCGAACGCCGACTGGGAGAAATTCGTCGTCACGCACAAGGCAAAATCGGCAATTCGCCATTGGATCAAAGAAGAAGAACGGAAGCACCTCGAAGAGGGGAAAGAAGTGTGGGAGAAGAAGGTCAAAAAAGCAAAACTGCACATCAACGAGGATGAACTCACGAAGTTTGTCCATCTCCAAAAAATCAATAACATTCAGGAATTCTATCTCGGTATCACGTCACAGGAGATAAATCCTGATGTTATGGTCGGCATGCTTCTCGAGAGGGCAAAGCATCCCGCGTCAGAGCAAGAGGAAAAAGGAGACAACGGTGCATCTGCCCTATTCACAAAATTCGTTAAAAGCGCCCGCAGCATCACGAGCGGAATCTCGCTCTTCGGAACAAATGACAACTTCATGCACAATTATGCGAAGTGCTGCAACCCCATTCCCGGGGACGAAATTGTCGGATTTATCACGACGGGCGAAGGACTGAAAATTCACCGAAAGAATTGCCACAATGTCGCCTCGTTACGACTCAACGACGAAGAGAGAATTGTCGAGGTCTCCTGGCCGCCTACGGAAGATGTCGACTTCATCGCGGGGATCAAACTTTCGGGTGAGGACCGTTCCGGGTTACTGAATGAAATCACTCATGCAATTTCGACGTTTGAGAACACCAATATTCGCAGTGTTAATATCGCGACGAAAGACTCATTGTTTGACGGCCAGTTTATTCTCTATGTAAAGAACACACAGCATCTCAGTGGAATCGTTGAACGGCTCAAGCGGCTGAAAGGTGTTACAAAAGTAGAACGATTCGAGGACACGAATGGATAAACGAATTCTCGGAATCGATTTCGGCAATGTAAGAATCGGCGTTGCGGTGAGCGATCCGCTGCGCATCATTGCACAGAGCGTCGGAACTTTTCAGAACAACGCAACTATTCTCGACGAGCTGGAGAGGCTTGCAAAAGAGTTTGATGTCGGGCTTGTCGTTGTTGGAATGCCGTACACCTTGAAGGGCGAGAAAGGAACCAAGGCAGAGGAGGTCGATAAATTCATCAGTGCGCTCAAGCAGAAACTTGCAGTGGATGTTGTATCGTTGGACGAGCGCTTTACATCGCGCATCGCTCAGCAGACATTGATTCAAATGGGGACGACGAAGAAGCAGCGGCGGACGAATAAAGGGAGAGTAGACGCAATGGCGTCGGCATTGATCTTGCAGAGCTTTCTTGATCAGACAAAACATTCCATCGGTTGTTGAGGTGTGTGGAACAAAAGTGAAACCCCTTCGAGGCAGCGGATTCCTAAAGACAAACATCGATTCTTGTATTGACTGGACACGTCAACACAAATTTCGGGGTGCGGTATACGGCGTATGCCTTATTGCAGCGTTCGAGTACTTTTCGCTCCCCAATAATAGTCTGCGGGAACTTCAACGAAAGAACCCGCGGATCACGGCAATGATGGAACAGCGGGAGCAGGAGGCTGAAGATGCCGGCGCACGGTTCGCGGTCCAGCAGACATGGGTTCCGATTTCACGCATTTCACCTCATCTTGTTCATGCCGTCATTGTCGCTGAAGACGGCACGTTCTATGAACATAGCGGCGTCGACTGGTGCGAAGTAGAGGAATCCATCGAGAAAAATTTCGAGAAGGGAAAAGCGGCGCGCGGGGGGAGCACGATATCTCAACAGTTGGCGAAGAATTTGTTTCTCTCCACCTCAAAGGATCCGATGAGGAAATTGAAGGAGTTGATTATTGCACTACGCATGGAAAAACTGCTTTCAAAAAAAAGAATAATGGAAATTTATCTCAACGTGGTAGAATGGGGCAACGGGGTGTTTGGGGCGGAAGCGGCCGCGAGAAAATACTTCGGGACATCGGCCGCCAACATCACACGCGACGAAGCAGCCCGATTAGCCGCGGTGATTCCCAGTCCGTTGCGCCACCAGCCAAACCAAACGTCGCAGTATGTTGAGAGGCGATCATCCATCATTTTAGAGCGAATGACCGCTCGGGGTTACTAAGTGAATGCAAGCGAGATCAAAGCGATGATCGGAAGCGGTGAAGGCTTCCAGGTCGAATTCAAGCGTAAGATTTCGTCCGTAGAGAAAATTGCCCGTGCCCTTATCGCGTTTGCCAACACGAAGGGGGGCACTATCTTGTTCGGCGTCGATGACGACGGCTCGATCGTCGGTGTGGAAAGCGAAAAGACGGAAATGGATTTGATCGAGATCGCGGGAAACCACTATTGTGACCCTCCCATAGCTCCGGTGATCGACATCGTTCCGTTCAACAGCAAAGACGTAATTGTTGCCTCCGTCGACGAGAGCGATGACAAGCCCCACTATTTTCTTGGAAGCGATGATGGTGAAGAAAATAAGGTGTTCATCCGGGTAAACGACAAGACCGTTCTCGCGAGTAGAGAGGTAATAAAAGTGTTGAGGGACGAACGTCCCGACAGGCCGCCACTAAAGGTTTCGATCGGCGGGAATGAGAAACGCTTGTTCGAGTTCTTGGAAGGACATGAGCGAATCACCGTAAAAGAATATGCCCATCTCATCAATGTTTCTGAGCGGAGAGCATCTCGCATCCTCACGACAATGGTAAGGGCAAGCGTTATCCGAATTCATACGCTGGAGAAGACCGATTATTTCACATTGGCCTTCGACTAGAAGCATGGACGAAAACCCGTTATCAGCCACACAGGCACCCCGCCTGCCAAAGCGCAGCGGCGGGCAGGCAAGGCACAAAGAGAAACAAAGGAAAATGTGAGGCTTTCTCAGTCCTTGGTGTCTTCGTGACTTTTCACAAAGTGATGCCTTTCCGAAGGAACCCTTTGGGTTGGGAGTGGCGATACTTTTCGACCAGATCTCTAGCGGGGAGGATTGAGGATGCGGAGAAAGTCGAAGACGACGATTCCGTACGCGACGGCCACGTTTAAGGATTGCTTGTTGCCAAACATCGGAATCTCGATCGCGATATCAGCCTGATCGATGATTTCCTTTGAAATACCGGTGATCTCATTGCCAACGACGACACACAGAGGGAAATCACTTCGTTGGAGCGCATAGTAGGGCTCGCTTCTATTGGTCAATTCCAAAACGCATATCTTTGTCTTCCTCTTTTTCATCATAGCGATGACGTCGAGTGGATCCTTGTGGTATTCCCACGGGACGGTCTTTGTGGCTCCGAGGGCGGTTTTATCTATTTCTTTTCTCGGCGGGTGTGGTGTAAAACCGGTGAGATAGAGCTTCTCGACCAATGCTCCGTCTGAGGTGCGAAAGATGGAGCCGACATTGTAGAGACTTCTGACGTTATCCACTATAACAGAGATGGAAAACCGGGGACGCACTGGAATCCCTTCCAATGTTGTTCGTTGAGCAGATATCTCGGCATGTGTCAATTTTCTCATCGCAGTGAGAAGTTAGACCTCAAAAGCTTTTGAATCAAGGACTATTTCGCGGATTTCACACCAAAAATAAGTTGCCTCAGTTTCAAAAAATTGCTATATTTTATGCCCATATGAAATATTTGGGATTTTGAAGCAGCTCATCATCGCCATCGACGGACCAGCAGCGTCTGGTAAGAGCACAACAGCAAAGCTTGTTGCGGGTCGGCTGCAGTATTTGCATGTCGACACCGGCGCGATGTATCGAGCGATGACGTTGAAGGTGATAGAGCGCGGTATCGATTTGAAGGACGTGAAGGCGATTGCCACTCTTGCACGATCCACGAAAATTCGACTTGTGCCGAGAGAAGGCAGTTTCGGCGTAGAGTTGGATGGCACCGATGTGACGGAGAGAATTCGAACGCCAAAAGTGACAAGCGCTGTCAGCGCGGTGAGTATGATAGCTGAAGTACGCCAGCGCATGGTGCAGGAGCAGCGTGCGATGGGGAAGAACGGCGCAATTGTGCTGGAGGGACGAGACATCGGAACGGTGGTCTTCCCTGACGCGGATCTGAAGATTTTCATGGTTGCAAACCAGCGCGAACGGGCCGCACGTCGCAGCAAAGAGATGGCCGCGAAGGGGATCGCGGCAGAGATCGACCAATTGGAAAAAGAAATCGTCGAGAGAGACACGAAAGATGCCACGAGATCGATCAGCCCGCTGACGAAAGCGCAGAATGCGATCGTCCTCGATACGACCGATCTGACGATTGAAGAACAAGTAGAGTTCATTGTCAAGAAAGCAAAAGAGAAGTTGAAGTGAGAATCACCGTAGATCAAAATTCCGGTTTTTGCTGGGGCGTCGTGCGGACCATCGACATTGCCGAGCAAGAATTGCAGGACGCGAAGAAACTCTATTCCCTCGGGGATATCATCCATAACCCGGTTGAAATAGACCGGCTTGGCAAACAGGGACTGAAAACGATTACTTATGCTGAATTGGAAAGCATCAAAGACGCGAAAGTCCTGATTCGCGCACACGGCGAACCGCCCGAGACATTTCGCCGCGCGAAAGAACTGGGCATCGAACTGATCGATGCAACCTGTCCGGTGGTCACGAAAGTGCAGGAACGGATTCGAAAATTCTACGACAAGGGATATCAGATCGTGATCTTCGGGAAAAAGGACCATGCAGAGGTAATCGGTTTGGTCGGACACACGAACGGAACCGCGATTGTGATAAAGGCGCTCGAAGAGGTTTATAAACTCGATGTGACGAAGAAGACGGTCTTGTTTTCCCAAACGACGATGGATAAGGCGACATTCTACGCGCTTCGGGATGAGATTAAGTCGCGTATCAAAGCAGAATTTGAGGTCGGATCGTTTGAAGAAATGGCGATTGATTTTCATGCGAAGGACACGATTTGCGGTCAGGTGTCCGGGCGGGATAAGAAGCTCCGGGAATTCGCGCACGCCAACGACGTGGTGATTTTTGTCGCCGGTCGGAAGAGCTCTAACGGAAAGGTCCTCTACGAGATCGCGAAATCGGAAAACCCGAAGACGTATTTCATCGAGGATGAAAAGGAAATTCAAGCGGAATGGTTGAACGGCGCCGACAATGTCGGCATCAGCGGCGCAACCTCGACCCCTCAATGGCTGATGGACCGAGTGAAAACTTCCATTGAAGAAATGGTCAGCGTTGTCACATGAGTATTAAGTCATCCCAAATCACATATTTACTCACTTAATCATATTTTCTTGTCGCTGCTTATCGAAATGAATCTGATGACTGTTCAAATCAAAAAAGCAAAGACAAGCAGTTCTCAGCAGTGAGGATCTGAAGGAGATGTAATGTCAAAAGGAATAAATGTTGCACCGGCCGTATTCGTCGAAGATAGAGGATATACGGAAGCGGAGTTCAGGGAATTGGCCGCGCTATACGAAGGAACACTCGGCAAGATTTCGCAAGGTGAAATCGTCAAAGGCCGGGTTGTTCGAATCGGAGACAACGAAGTCATTCTCGATATCGGATTTAAATCCGAAGGGACCGTTCCGATTAATGAGTTTCCCCACATCAGCGAGATAAAAATCGGCGATGAAGTTGAAGTGTTTCTTGAAAGCATCGAAGACAAAGATGGTCAGCTCGTCTTGTCGCGCAAGCGCGCCGACTTCATGCGCATCTGGGAACGAGTGACGCGATCATTCGAATCCGGAGAGGTACTTAAAGGCCGCTGTCTCCGCCGCATTAAAGGAGGAATCGTTGTCGACCTCATGGGAATTGATGCTTTTCTTCCCGGATCGCAAATTGATGTCCGTCCTATCCGCGACTTCGACGCCCTCATCGGCAGAGAAATGGATTTCCGTGTGGTGAAGATAAATCATCCGTCCGAAAACGTGGTCGTGAGCCACAAGATTCTTGTTGAAGAGGAAATGGCAGACCAGCGTAAGGCCATCTTGGGCAGTCTTGAGAAAGGGCAGATCCTTGAAGGATCAGTCAAGGCGATCTCAGATTTCGGCGTGTTCATCGACCTGGGCGGTGTGGACGGACTTGTTCACATTACAGACCTTTCGTGGGGACGTGTCAATCATCCTTCAGAAATTGTGAAGCTCGATCAGACAATCAATGTCGTGGTTCTGGATTTCGATCAGGAAAAGAAGCGGATTTCTCTCGGCTACAAGCAGCTTCAACCGCACCCGTGGGAAAATATCGAAAACAAGTATCCGGTCGGTACGAAAGTCAACGGCAAAGTCGTTTCTCTCACCGATTACGGCGCATTCATAGAGATCGAAAAGGGAATCGAAGGCCTCATTCATATATCAGAGATGAGTTGGACGCAGCATGTCAAACATCCGTCGCAGGTCGTCTCGATGGGTCAAATGATCGATGCGATTATTCTTTCACTTGATAAAGACAACAAGAAGATCTCCCTGGGTATCAAGCAGCTTGAACCAGATCCATGGCTTTCACTGTTGCAGAAATATCCGGTCACATCGAAACATACGGGTGTCGTCCGCAACCTGACAAACTTCGGCGTGTTCGTCGAATTGGAGCAGGGTGTTGATGGATTGATCCACATTTCCGATCTCTCCTGGACAAAAAAGATTCGCCATCCCGGAGAAGTTGTAAAGAAGGGCGATTCCATCGATGTCGTTATTCTCGGTGTCGATGTCGACCAGCGCAGGATTTCGCTCGGACACAAACAGTTGAACGACAATCCGTGGGAAGCATTCGCGTCGTCGTACAAAGTAGGAACGGAAGTGGAGGGAAAGGTTGTCCGCATCATCGAGAAGGGCGTCATTGTCGAGCTCCCCCTCGGTGTGGATGGATTTGTCCCGCTCTCACAACTTTCGCAGACATCGATCAAGAACATTGCCGAAGCGTTCCAGGTAGGCGATACCTTGCCGCTCACGGTAATTGAATTCGACCGCGACAGCAAGAAGATCGTTCTTTCGGTTGTCGAATTCCTTCGCGGAAAAGAACAAAAACTCGTGGACGAATACGTCTCGAAGCATAAGCTTCCTCCGATCACGTTGAAGGACGCGATGCCCGTTCCTCCGTCGCCGGACGAACGAGCGGCCGCAACGGAATCGGTTCGTTAATACTCGATGAAGATGCACTGAAGAGTCCCTATCAACGGGACTCTTTTTTTATATCCTGATCCATTCAGGTGAGAATGAAGAAGGTTTCGTTCCACACATTAGGATGCAAGCTTAACTACGCTGAAACGGCCAGCCTTGAGCGGCAATTTGTCGACCGGGGATTCACAATCGTTCCGTTCAATGAACATTCCGATGTCTGCGTTGTCAATACGTGCAGCGTTACAGGAAGAGCCGACCGTGAATGCCGCCAACTCGTTCGGCGTGCACTGCGAACTTCCCCTACTGCGTTCGTTGCCGTGCTCGGCTGTTATGCTCAGCTCCAGCCCGAAGAGATCGCGTCAATAGACGGCGTCGACGTTGTTCTGGGGGCGAGTGAAAAATTCGATCTCTTTACGTACGCGGAGTCTTTTCAGAAGTTCGACGCCCCGAAAATCTTCGTTTCTCCCATCAGCAATGCTGCAGATTTTGGACCTGCGTATTCCGGCGGTGTTGATGACCGGACGCGGGCTTTCCTCAAAGTCCAAGATGGCTGTGATTTCAATTGCTCCTTCTGCACAATCCCGCTCGCACGCGGGAAGAGCAGAAGCCAATCGCTCGATGATTGCCTGTTGCAGGCAAAGCACCTCATCGACAATGGCTACAAGGAAATCGTTCTCACCGGCGTAAACGTAGGAGATTATGGCAAACGTGACGAGGAGTCATTGATTGATTTGCTGCGACGATTGGAAGCAGTCGAAGGTCTGGAGAGAATTCGCGTCAGTTCGATCGAACCCAATCTACTCTCCCGTGAGTTGTTAGACTTTTGGATTGAGTCAAAGAAAATATGCAACCATTTTCATCTACCGCTCCAAAGCGGCAGCGATGATATTCTAAGAAAAATGCGACGGCGCTATTTGGCGTCGGAGTACAGGGATCTTGTCAATTCTATAAGGGAACGATGTCCCGATGCAGGGATTGGAGTAGATATCATTGTCGGATTTCCGGGGGAGACTGAGGCGCAATTCAAGAAAACGTATGACTTCCTTCATGAACTCCCTGCAAGTTATTTGCACGTGTTCACATACTCTGAGCGTCCGAACACACCCTCACTCGAACTGAGCGGACGTATTGAACCGCGCATTCGGCATCGGCACAGTGACATGCTTCGAATACTCGGCCAACAAAAGAAGCAGTCATTCTGCCAATCACAAATTGGGAGAAGCAAGTCTGTGTTGATTGAAGGCTCCGTCGAGAACAATATGCTTTCAGGATACACTGAGAATTATGTTCGTGCATTCGTGCCGTATCACCCCTCTCTCGAAAATGCAATCGTTAGGGTTCGCTTGAACAAACGCTCGGCCGAAGGGTGTCTCGGAACGGTGGAGGAGATCGAAATGGCGTCAACCCGGTCACCGATCGTTCTAGAGTCAATCCACGTTGCTATCCAATAATTCACGAGTCAACAATCGGAGGAAATACTGCACTTGATACTGTGAATATTCTAACCCACGACAAAATGTTCACACTTAATTTCAAGTGAGGAAATCGTGAAAACAAGAATCTGCGTTATCGGTGTCATTCTCTCAATTTCTGAACTCGCGTTAGGGCAGAATTCGATGACCGTGCTGAGGCACGAGATCGTTTCTCCGCGCTCCGATGCGGCAACTCTGGCAATCTTTTCGACTGAAAACATCGCTTCTCCCACAAAAAAAAATCAGGCTTTGGCTGTCGTCTACTCGCTTCTTCTGCCGGGCATGGGAGAATTATATGCAGATCGATTTGATAACGGGAGATACTCCCTGGTAGCCGAAGCTGCATTGTGGTTGACGTATGCATCTTTCCAGCAATACGGAACTTGGCTGCAAGGCGACGCGCGGTCGTTCGCGTCTGCGCATGCCGGGGCCGTGCCATCAGGCAAAGATGATCAGTTTTATGTCAATTTGGGCAATTTTTCGAATGTGTACGATTACAACGACAAAAAGCTTCGCGACAGGAACATCAGCGAGGTCTACGACCCGTCGCAGCGGTACTTCTGGAATTGGGATTCCGATGTAAGCCGCCAACGTTTTCGATCGTTACGGATTTCCAGCGACAAAGTAATCAACAATTCTCGGTTCGTTATTGGCGCGATCGTTGTCAATCATATCCTCAGCGCCCTGAATGCGGCCCGTTTGGTGAGGCACTTTAACAAAAACGCGGATGAAGCTTTCGGAACTTGGCAGGTCGAGCCGAACATGATTGGAGGGCTGGGAAAGGTCGATGGAGTGCGCTTAACATATGATTACAAATTTTGAAATAAGCGAGGTTGTCACACGATATGAACAAGCCCCGATCAGAGCGGGGCTTTTTTTTTAACCGCGAGGCATGTATGCGCAACATAAAAATAATCATCGAATATGACGGAACAGATTTTGTTGGATGGCAAAGGCAAGCAGAGGGACGGACTGTTCAGGAGGAGATTGAGTCGGTCTTGCAAAATGTGACCGAGGAACTCATTACGGTTGTCGGCGCAGGGAGAACCGATGCCGGCGTTCACGCGCGTGGACAGGTGGCAAATTTCAAAACCCAGTCGAGCATCGCCGCGAGTGATCTCCATCGCGCGCTTAACGGTTTGCTCCCGGATGACATCGTTGTCCACTCCGCCGAAGAAGTCGATGAGAAGTTTTCCGCACGATACAGCGCGCGCGAGCGCCATTACCGATATTTTATTTCCCGTGCGGCATCGGCGATCCAACGGCGGTTTTGTTGGCAGCTCTTTTATCCTCTAAACCTTGATTTGATGAATGAGGCAGGGAGGATTATTTTGAAGACTAAGGACTATCAGTCCTTTTGCAAAGCCAATTCCGGCGTGGACAATTACTTGTGTAATATTCAACAGGCGGAATGGATACAATCATCGCCATCCGAGATGATTTTTTCCGTTCGGGCAAATCGCTATCTGCATGGGATGGTTCGAGCGATCGTAGGAACGATTGTCGATGTAGGGAGGGAATTTATTACTCTCCAGGATTTTGAACAAATTATTGAAGCAAGAGATCGCCGGAAAGCTGGGATGGCAGCACCGCCACAGGGTCTGTTTTTAGAGGAAGTGCTGTTTTGATGTAGCTGTGAAGTGTAAAATGATTCCATTTTGGAAGGGCCTTAATTTGATGTAGACGTCACCCCGAACTTTGCGCAAAAGTCGCATCCGTCTCAGGCAGAGTTTCGGGGTCTGAATAGCAGATGCTGAACCGAGTTCAGCGCGCCACCCCCCCTTGGTCCCCTCCTCAATGAGGAGGGGAAGGCGCGAAGCGCCAGGGGTGGTTCTTAACAAGAGGCCGGAGCCTATTCGCATCATTCATGCTGCTAGTGTTCTGCGTGTCCACCAATGAGATACTCTTTTCGCATAACAACTTAGACACTCTCATCACCTCTTTTTGCTCAAATTGATTCTCTGCCACATTTAGAGTACATTACTAAAATGTTACGCGATTCAATTCACAAATTGATTGAACGGCAAGACCTTTCGAAGCAGGAATCCTTCGAGGCGATGATGGAAATCATGTCCGGAAACGCCTCGGAGCCGTTGATTGCTTCATTCTTGACGGCGCTCCGAATGAAGGGGGAGACCGTAGGCGAAATAGCCGGCTGTGCTCAGGCAATGCGCGAGAAAGCGACCAAAATTCAGACAAGGCACTCGGATGTTATTGACACCTGCGGGACGGGCGGAGACTCGCTGGGCACGTTCAATATCTCGACCGCCGCCGCACTTATTGCTAGCGGCGCCGGAGCTGTTGTCGCCAAACATGGAAACCGTGCGATATCCAGCCGGTGTGGGAGCGCAGATGTCCTAAAAGCGCTGGGAGTGAACATTGAGAGTCCGAAAGAAAAAATCGAGAAATGCCTCGATGAAATTGGCATAGCGTTTCTATTCGCACCAATGATGCACGGCGCAATGAAGTATGCGGCGCCGGTCCGACGAGAGCTTGGTATGCGCACAGTCTTTAATATCCTCGGGCCACTTACGAATCCCGCCGGAGCAAAAAGACAAGTCATTGGCGTCTTTCAGGATCGATTAACAGACCCGATGGCACGAGTGCTTCTCGAACTGGGCTCCGAACGCGCAATGGTCGTTCACGGTGAAGGCGGACTGGACGAGATCTCAACGCTTGGAAAAACGTCGATCAGCGAGATGAAGGACGGAAAAGTAAAAACGTATGAGTTTCATCACACATCTGTCGGAATCGCTGCCGGCACTCTCAAAGATATTGCAGGAGGGGATGCAGACTTCAATGCGCAAATAATTCGTGATATACTTGACGGAAAAAAGAATCCTCAACGTAATATTGCAGTCTTGAATGCCGGGGCAGCATTGTATGTAGCTGGTAAAGGATCAACATTCCTGGAGGGAATCAGATTGGCGGAAGATTCGATAGATTCTCAAAGAGCGAAAAGGAAGCTCCAGGCACTCATCGACTCAACGAACTGAAGAATGAACTATCGAACACTGGGCAGAACAGGTCTGAGAGTCTCAGAGTTGGGATTTGGAGCCCTGGAGATCGGCCGAAACTGGCCATACTGGCGAAAAGAACTGCCGGATTTCTCGCGACCGACCGAATCGGAGGCCATTCGCGTGCTCGACATGGCAGTTGATCTGGGGATAAATTTCTTTGACACGGCCCCTGCATATTTCAAGAGTGAAGAGATCCTCGGCAAGGCGCTCAAACGAAAGAGGAACAGCGTTCTCATCGCTACAAAATGCGGTGAGTGGTTTGATGGTGAACGCTCGGTCTATGATTACTCAGCGGCCGAGACTCTGAAATTCATAGAAAGCAGCCTCCGCTTGCTTCAAACTGATCATATCGATTTGCTCCAGATACACAGCGCCTCGCCCGACGTCGTCCGGTCGGGCGAAACACTTGCCGCGATGAAAAAGGCAAAAACTGATGGTAAAGTGCGTTTTCTCGGCATCTCGACGGATCAGGTAGAAGCCGCACGCCTGGCGATCGGGTCGGGTGAGTATGACTCAATCCAGGTCAGCTACAATATTTTGCAACAGGAATTTTCTCATGAAATATTTCCGTTGGCGGAAAAAGAGAAGGTGGGCGTGATCATCAAGGGGGGATTGGGAGCAGGGCAGTTAACATCGAAGTTTACGGATATTGCGGAAAACAAAAAGCGAGAGCAGATCGCCTCGCTTAAGCATCTGGCAGACGAGAATGAAACTTCGATTCAGGAGATAGCTCTCAGATTTGCCCTATCGCATCCCACAGTCTCGACGGTCATCGCGGGTACAAAAAACCCGGCTCATTTGAAATCCAATTGTGAATCGTCGCTGCGAGGTGTGTTGGACAAGTCACTTATGGAACAACTTTCACTGTTTCTTCACCCGGAATGAAAGAAAAAGAAAAAATAGAAATCGATTCGAAGCCGCATCCATTCCTCAGCTCTTTTATCGCCCGTCTGCTCAGCGCGTCAAAGAAACGACGCCAAAAATATTCTGAGGACGACGTCAAACAGCTGCTTGAGGAGGGAAAGAAGAGCGGGGTGATCGATTCTACGGAACGTGAGCTGATCGAAAGCGTTCTCGAATTTACCGACACGACGGTGAAAGAGATCATGGTGCCCCGGACCGATGTCGTTGCGGTCGAGCTTTCCGTCCCTCGTGAAAGGCTTATCCGCATTGTCATCGACGAGGGCTATTCCCGGGTTCCTGTTTTCCAACAAACAATTGACAACATCGTTGGCATTATTTACACGAAGGATCTGCTCAGCATGTTTGAGCACCGCGACATTATCATCTTGCAGGACATCGTCCGCCCGCCGTATTTCGTTCCCGAATCAAAAAAAATCAGCGTACTGCTTCGCGAACTTCAAACAAAAAAGCAGCACATGGCTATCGTTATAGACGAATTTGGCGGTACCGAAGGGATCATCACGATGGAGGATATTCTGGAGGAGATCGTCGGAGAGATTCGGGACGAATATGATGAGGACCATCGGGATATTGAACCATCCATCGACGGTTCGATTGTCGTGAATGCCGGTATGAGTATCCACGATTTTAACGAGAAGTTTCAGTCCAGCATCCCGGACGATGCCGACTATGAAACGCTGAGCGGATTTCTGCACAAATTGACAGGGCGTATCCCGGAGCTCTACGAAGAGATATCTTTTGAAAATCTTAGTTTTGCGGTAGTTAAGAAGAACGAGCGGCGGATCCGGCAGGTGAAGGTCAAGGTTCAGAAGGTGGCGGGCAATGAGGCAGAGCAATGAACACGCTGAAAGAAATACTGGACCACAAGCGTGTGGAGGTGGCAGAGAAGAAAAGCCGTGTACCGCTTTTGCACATTGTAGAATCGCTTGAGACCGCGCCGGAGACTGTGAGTTTCGCCGATGCCATACGTTCCCACGGGATGGATGAATTGTCGTGTATCGCCGAAATAAAAAAGGCATCACCATCCAAAGGAACGTTGGTGAAAAGTTTCAGTCCCGAAAAGATTGCGCAGGAATATTTCGCCGGCGGGGCAAAAGCCTTATCCGTCTTGACTGATGAAAGGTACTTCCTCGGGAGCCCTACATACATCAAAATCGTAAAGGAGAAAGTCCATCTTCCTGTGCTGCGAAAGGATTTTATTGTTGACGAGTATCAGATCTACGAATCGCGGGTTATCAGCGCCGACGCCATTTTGCTGATCGTCGCTGCGCTGAAAGAATCGGAGTTGCTGCGATTCTTGAACTTAGCCGGCGAGCTTGACCTTGAGTGCCTGGTTGAGTGCCATACAAAGAATGAAATTGACCGTGCTGTGAATTGCGGAGCCATGATGATCGGTATCAATAACAGAGATTTGCGGACGTTTGAGATTTCAATTGAGACGTCGCTGATGTTGAAGAGGTTCATTCCGAATTCGACCGTCGCTATAAGCGAAAGCGGGATCAGAAATCCGCACCATGTGGCCTCTCTCCGGCAAGTCGGGTTCGATGCAATTTTGGTCGGAGAATATTTGATGATGCAGCAAAATCGCGCAAGTGCTTTGAAGGAATTGCTTCAGGTCCCGGCCTCTTCCTGACATGGATCGTTTGTTTATCAAAATATGCGGAGTGACGAATGCCGATGATGCCGCCTGCGCGGTTGAGAGCGGCGCAGATGCGATCGGATTCAACTTCTATCCCTCCAGCAAGCGCTTTATTGTTCCTGAAAACGCGCGAGAGATTAGCGAAGCGTTAGATGTTTCGATTCTCCGGGTAGGAGTTTTTGTGAATCCTGCGCGGGACTATGTGGACGCAACCATCCGCCAGGTTGCATTAAACGCGATCCAATTTTCCGGGAATGAAACACCGGATGAAGTCTCCGGTTATCAACGAAGAGTTTTCAAGGCGATTCATATTACGGGCGTTGAATCACTCGCCGCGCTGAAATTATACGGCGTTGATGCCTTCTTTCTGGATACACACCGTGAAGGGGAGTTCGGTGGGACTGGAGAAACGTTTGATTGGGACGTTGCGCGTAAAGCAAAACAATTCGGCAAGGTGATACTTGCCGGCGGATTGACTCCTGGAAACGTATCCGCCGCTGTGCGCCTGGTGCGCCCGTACGGTGTCGACGTGAGCAGCGGGGTTGAGTTACGACCGGGGATCAAGGATCATAAGAAAATTGGGGACTTTATTCGGCGCGCTCGTGAAGAACACGCGCGACACCGTGCTAAGGAAGTATGAAAAAGCCCACACTAGGAAATAGTACATATAGTCTTCCTGACGAGTCGGGGCATTTCGGCGTGTACGGCGGCAGATACATACCTGAAACGCTTCTTCCGGCTGTCGAAGAGCTGACATCCCGTTATCTGCAGCTAAAAAAGGATGAAGATTTTCAGCAAGAATACCGCTATTACTTGAAAAATTTCGTCGGCCGCGAGACTCCTTTGTATCTGGCGGAGCGCTTGACCGCGCGCGCGGGCGGCGCGAAGATCTATCTGAAACGCGAAGACCTTTGCCATACCGGCGCTCACAAAATAAACAATACCGTCGGGCAGATTCTGATCGCAAAGAGGATGGGAAAGAAACGCATTATTGCGGAGACAGGCGCGGGCCAACATGGCGTCGCAACCGCCGCTGTATGCGCATTGTTCGGACTCCAATGCATCGTCTATATGGGCGAAGAAGATATGGAGCGGCAAGCCCCAAATGTCTACCGAATGAAATTGCTCGGGGCCGAAGTTCGCCCTGTTTCGTCAGGGAGCAGAACATTGAAAGATGCGACGAGCGAGGCGATCCGCGATTGGGTAACGAATGTTGACACAACGTTCTACATTATCGGCTCTGTAGTCGGCATGCATCCATATCCTATGATGGTAAGAGATTTTCAATCTGTTATTGGCACGGAAACCCGCCAACAAATCCTGAGTTCCGAGGGAAAGTTGCCTGATGCGATTGTTGCATGCGTTGGCGGAGGAAGTAATTCCATGGGCATCTTCTATCCCTTCCTCAGCGACGTTCCCGGGGTGAGACTTCTTGGCGTTGAAGCTGCGGGATACGGCCTTGAGACCGGAAAACACTCGGCAGCCCTCGCGCTTGGACAACGGGGAGTCTTACACGGAGCGATGCAGTATTTATTGCAGGATGAAAACGGTCAAGTTCAGCTCGCTCATTCGATTTCTGCCGGGCTGGATTACCCCGGCGTGGGTCCGGAGCATTGCTACCTCAAAGATGAAAAGCTAGTCGAGTATGTTTCGATTACCGACAAAGAAGCCCTCGACGCATTGCTGTTGCTCTCAAGGACGGAGGGAATAATTCCTGCCCTCGAATCGGCTCACGCCATCGCCTATACGATGAAGATCGCATCCACGATGCTAAAGACGCAAAATATTGTCGTAAATCTTTCCGGGAGGGGGGATAAAGATCTAGGAACCGTAATGAAAGAATTGAAACTCTAATTCATGAAACCTTCTATTATTATTACATCCTGGATTACAAATTCGTCTTTTCGCGCATGTCTCCGCTCCATCAGCTCATTTTCCCCCGTTGACTCGTTTGAGACAATTGATGTTGATAATGGATCAAAAGCTTTTTCTTCAACAATGACCGAAAGAGAATCTCCTTAAGTAACATTGCTCAGAAGTGCCGTGAGTACGGCGTAAGCCATGCCAACAATTAAGATAAAGCCCAAATAAGGACATTAAAAATATGTATTCAGAAATCACAAGATGCCGTATCAGTCAGAGTACAAATCTAATAACCGTTTTATCTCTTGGAAATCAATATCTGACTGGCGTTTTTCCAAAACATGTCAATGACAAAATAACGAAAGGCCCTTTGGACCTGGTGTGGTGCCCCGACAGTGGCTTATTACAGATGAAACAATCTTACAGTCTCGATGAAATGTACGGAGATAACTATGGATATCGTTCTGGGTTAAATTCATCTATGGTAAGACATCTTGAACAAAAAATTAGGACGCTGGAACGTCTTGTAAAACTAAATGATACCGACTTAGTCATAGATATTGGTAGTAATGATGCAACGTCGTTAAAGGCCTACTCAGGTAGACATAAAAAAGTTGGAATAGATCCGACTGGGTTGAAGTTCAAGAACTATTACGGTGATAATATCACTTTAATCCCAGATTTTTTTAATGCGAAGACTTTTGAAGCTGGTTTCCCCAAAGACAAAGCAAAAATTATTACCTCAATTGCCATGTTCTACGACTTAGAAGCCCCGATGGATTTTGTAAGAGATATTGAACAATGTTTGGCAGAGGATGGTATTTGGCATTTTGAACAAAGTTATATGCCAAGCATGCTGAGGACTAATAGCTATGATACGATTTGTCATGAACATCTAGAATTTTACTCTTTAAAAGTTGTAAAGAGTATTCTAGACAATTGTGAGATGAAAGTAATTGATGTTCAAATGAATTCAATTAATGGAGGAAGTTTTGCAGTTACTGCCTGTAAGAAGAATGCATTGTATGTATCCAATAAGCCGGTTATTGACTGGTTGTTAAAACAAGAAGATGACATGGGATTAGATAATCCAAAACCGTATAGAGATTTTGAAGAAAGAGTATTTCGACACAAGAAAAACTTAACCAATTTAATTGAATCACTCGTTGCAGACGGAAAGAAAATACTTGGATATGGTGCTAGTACCAAAGGAAACGTATTATTACAATTTTGTGGATTTACAAGCAAGCACATTCCATATATTGCTGAAGTCAATCAGGAAAAATTCGGTGCTTTTACCCCTGGCACGCATATTCCAATCATTTCAGAGACTGAAGCAAAGGCGATGAATCCCGATTATTTCTTGGTGCTGCCGTGGCATTTTAAAGATAATATCCTTGTGCGTGAAAAAGATTACCTGGCCCAAGGGGGAAAGTTTATTTTTCCATTGCCAGAAATTGAAATTATTTAGGTAGTGTAACTACTCAGCCTAGGTGAGACCACCCCCTGCCCCAATGCTGTCAACTTAAGAACAACACGGTGGGACAGACATTCTTGTCTGTCGTTATTCGTCTTAAAATGACAGGCAGGAATGCCTGTCCTACTCTATTTCTCATGAAATTTTTCCTTAAGTTGACAGCATTGCCCCCTGCCCCCTCCTTATGTAAGGAGGGGGATCGCATGTGCCTTTATGAGATAACGCGATGAAAGCTGTGCATCGTCGTAAA
>JAGVPT010000129.1 GCA_020052095.1 Bacteroidota bacterium
ATGCAGCGTTCATCTATTACAGAGTCCAAGAAGCCCTGCAAATGGCGTGTGCTTTTGTTAACGCCTTAGATTTATGGAAATCAAATAGGTAAACTCGTGACCACCCGCGCTTGACTTTGACCCAATTAGTTGCAATCTTTGCGCAAGAGATCCTTCGTTACAGTAACACCAAATAATTAATCTGTTGAGTGGGCGAGAGTTTTCGGATCAGCAGAGAGGGTGTTATGGATCAACAAGCGCGAGAAAAAAAAGAACCTCAAAAATCCGTTGAAACGGATAATGAGGTTTTCTTGTTTTTCGGGAGGTGCATCATGAAACCACACTATCTCTTCTTTTTGGCCATTGTCCTCTGGTGCGGTTGCGCGTCCATTCAGCCGCAAGAACTGCCGGATAAACTGCCACATCTGATCGAACAGGAGCCATTTCCGCCAATGTCGTATGCATTATTCAAAACGCATCACGAATTTGACCTTAAATTGCAGATCGAAGATAATGGAAACGTTCTAAAGGCTGAGATATTGAATCCCACCGGCGATGCGGAGTGGGATTCGATGGCCGTACAGCGAATCGGAAAATGGAGGTTTTCCCCGGCAATTCACGCTGGTAATCCTATCCGAATGTGGGTTACGATCCGTGCCTACGTAAAGGCAGAAGAACCGCTAACGATGGGTCTTGCAGATTTTGTTTGCATGGATCCACGTCTCGCCGATTCAGTCTACTCATTATTGCTCTCCGGAGAAGACTTTGGAAGGCTTGTCTCCCTCTTCTCGATCTCCAAATCGAAGGCAAATAACGGAGACCTTGGACAAGTGGACATCCATCGATACACTAAGGGAGTGCAAAAGACACTCCTTCAACTGAAAGAGAATGAAATCACTGAACCCCTGGCGATGGGCCAGCAGTACGTAATCTTCAAGCGTGTAGCCTTGAAAATGCCTCTGCAATGAGCCCAAGGCCTATCACAAATTCCATGGAGTTTGCGGAGAACGTACGTTACAACAAAAAAGAACTGATGAAGAAGATCGAGATTCAGGGACGGAAAGAATTGTTGCAGCAAAGGGAGATTTTCTGCACCGAATGCGGCGCACTGTTGGAGAATTTCTGTTTCTCAAGCAGCGCCGACGACGCGGATGCAATAAAAAAAAATCTTGCTCAATGCAGAAAGAGTGGCAAGTTTGCCGGTGAGTTCTGCGCAAAACTTTTCATCAGCAACGAGGATCCCCTCGATTCTTTATGGGAGCAGGAGCCAAAAGGATAACCGGACGCGTTTTTGTAGAAATATTGAACACTCTACGTTGTAAAACTGCACACTGTAAATATCGTTACGTTGCAAAGACTTACACAGTATATTTGAATCATCCTCGATTTTTGTCGACATTTTCAACATTCCAACTCGCATAGATTTCCTACACTGACCTTCGGCGTACTCCCCTAACGTATTGATTTAGAACGCGTTGTGAAGATGAACGGTGCTCTTGCACACTGTGGCACGATTGTTTCATAATTCATCGCCAGAACAACCAGAAAGAGCAAAGCATATGGTCATCGCACTTTTCATACTAATGGTCGCAGTATTCCTCATCGCAGAGTACTTCTTCTTTTCAAAAAAGATTTCGCCCAACGCTCAAGCTGTCCCGCGCGTTCATCATCCCGTCACCACAAGTACAATTGAGCGATACTTCCATCCCGGACATAGTTGGGTACTCGTTCGCTCGTCTAAACCGGTCGTCGTCGGTGTAAATGATTTCTCCCAACGATTCATCGGCAGGCTTGACGGCATCGAATTGCCAGGGGAAGGTTCATTTCTCCGTCAGGGCGAAGCGATGGTGACGTTGAAGCACGGCGATAAGTCGCTCACGCAAGTCGCGCCGGTCTCAGGTGTCGTCGTGGAGGTGAACAATCACTTGAAGAGCAATCCCTCGACGGTAAACGACTCTCCTCTCGAAAGAGGATGGATCGCAAAAATCTCGCCCCGCGACCTCACCCTTGAGTTGCGCAATCTCTTACGAGGCGTCATCGCAGACCGCTGGCAGGAATCGGTCCGCACGCATCTCGTGCATTGGTTCTCGCCCCAGTTAGGAACCGTAATGCAAGACGGCGGAGGGGTTGTAGACAACGTCAGCGACCTCGTAGACAGCAAGGAGTGGCGTTTGCTCGTTAATGATTTTTTCCCGCATTGTGGCAGCACAGTCCATAACAACAATTCTTAAAAAGGATCACTCTCATGACAGTCCTCTTATTCCTATCAATGATCGTACTCTTCCTCGCGATCGACTTTTTCGTTCAACGCAAAAACAAGAGAAGTCCCGCCGCGCAAATGGTGCGCCGCGACTCGGCTCCCCTTCGCGCTCCCGGGGGGATCTTTTTCGCTCCGTCGCATACCTGGCTAAGTCTCTTTCCATCCGGCAACGTTCGGATCGGAGCCGATGACTTTGTCTTGCGCATGATGGAGAACCCCACCGTCGTATTTCTCAAGAATGCCGGGACACGTGCAAAAAAAGGAGAACCGCTCTTCCAGTTGCGGGAGGGGTCGCGTACACTCACTGTCCGCTCGCCGATTGACGGAGAAATACTCGCGACGAATGAAGATGTGAAGAAGCATCCGGAGTTGTTGAAACAGATGCTCTTCAGCGGCGGCTGGGCGTACACCATGAAGCCGCAACGGACCTCAGAACTAACGCAGCTGCTCCTCGGTGAAAACAGCCGCGCATGGATCCAGAAGGAGCTGGGACGTCTTCGGGATTTCATCGCAGATGCACATCATCAGGGATCGCCCATCCCAGTTCTGCTGCAGGACGGCGGCGTGCCGGTCGAAGGCACATTGAAATGCCTCAGCGCCGAGCAATGCGAGCAATTTGAGCAACAATTCCTTCTTGTCCACTAACGCCAGCGGAGACGACGATGACGAACAGTAAAGCACTATTGATTGATGTTGCAAATTGTGTCGGCTGCCGCGAGTGCGCCCGGGCCTGTGCCGAAGTGAATAACCTGCCTCAGGAGGAGGCAACAGAGCTTTCGGCGACGCACTATACGGTCGTTCAAAGCCTCAACGACGACCAGACGTTTGTTCGCCGATTGTGCATGCACTGCAACGAACCGACATGCGTTTCGGCGTGTCTGGTCGGCGCTTTCACGAAAACTGAAACCGGCGCAGTGCTGTACGATGAAGCAAAATGTATCGGTTGCCGCTACTGCATGCAGGCATGCCCGTTTGAAGTGCCGCGGTACGAGTGGAGCAGCCTCTCGCCCAAAGTACAGAAATGCAAGATGTGCTACGAGAGAGTGGCCGCAGGCGGAAAGACTGCGTGTACAGAAGCTTGCATGTTCGGTGCGACCACATTTGGCGATCGCGATGAAATGATCAAAGAAGCCCGTAAACGAATTGACGAAAGCCCCACAACATATGTGAACCACATTTACGGCTTAACGGAAGCTGGTGGAACTTCCGTTCTCTACATTTCCAATATTCCTTTCGAGAAGCTCGGCCTGCCGATGAATATCCCCAATGAGCCAATTCCGCAGCTTTCCTGGAGGGTGCTCTCGCAAATCCCGAAATACTCCGTCGCAGCCAGTGTCGTCCTCTTTGGTATTCATTGGATCACTGCCCGTCGGACTGAAGTGGCGCGGTTCGAAGCAGAACAGAAGAAACTCGTAGAAAGAAACTAGGCACATTCTCTGGAAAGGCAACAACAATGAAATTCCCTCGCATTCTCAGGTTGACATTTTGGAAATCGGTGGCAAGTATTTTCATCGCTCTCGGTGCGATAGCGGCCGTCCAACGTTACTCCATGGGACTCGGCGCTACAACGCACCTTGTTGATACGTTTCCGTGGGGAATCTGGATCGGATTCGATATATTCGTCGGCGTGGGACTCGCCGCGGGCGGTTTTGCCATTGCAGCGACCGTCTATCTTTTCAACATCGAAAGGTTCAAACCGATTCTTCGCCCGACGGTGTTGACAGCATTTCTTGGATATGTCTTAGTAATCGCCGGACTCATGGTCGATCTTGGCCGGCCCTGGACGATCTGGCATGCGTTCATCATGTGGAATCCGCATTCGGTGATGTTTGAAGTTGCCTGGTGCGTAATACTCTACACTGCCGTGCTTGCGTTGGAATTCAGCCCGGTCGTATTCGAACGATTCAATCTTCAGCGGCCGCTGAAGATCATCCATGCCATCACCATTCCTCTCGTTGTGCTGGGTGTCCTCCTTTCGACACTCCATCAATCCTCGCTCGGCTCGTTGTTCCTCATCATCCCGGGCCGAATGCATCCTCTGTGGTACTCAAACATCATTCCGTTCCTATTCTTCATTTCCTGTGTCGCCGCCGGTCTTGCGATGATCATCTTTGAGTCGTTCCTGTCGTCGCGGGCATTTAAAAGAGAAATCGAACTGCCGCTGCTCACGGAACTCTCGCGAGTGTTGACCGTTGTCCTTGCGTTGTTGTTCACCGTCCGCATTCAGGATCTGATGAGCAGGGATGCGCTGCAGTATGTATTTCAACCGACCTATCAAAGCGCGTTGTTCCTTGGCGAGATTCTGATCGGCGTACTCATTCCGTTTTCACTTCTTCTATTTAAAAAGACGAGATCGAGTCAAAAAGGACTATTTTATACTTCGGCTCTCATTATTTTAGGATTTGTTGCCAACAGGATGAACACCGCGATCACAAGTATGGAGCATTGGCCCCAGCGAACGTACGTGCCGTCGTGGCAGGAATTGTTCATTACACTTGCACTTGGGACGGTTGGATTTGTCGCTTTCTACCTCATCGCGAAGAATTTCCCGGTCTTCGTTTCCCATCATGAGGAGGCGCCGGCACATTCGGCCGAGCACGAGTGGATTAAGGAATTGGAACTGGTTTCAAAGCAAAACTGAAAATTATCCCGAACGATTGAACGCTGACGGATTTAATTATCCGAGGATACCATGGAAGATGTAAACTCTAAAAATGCCGGTGCATCGCGTAAGGATGACTATTGCATTTGGATGAACGCCGGCCTCGTCGCGTACAAACTATGCGACCGGGATTTCAAATTTGAAGAATGTCCCATCGATGATTTGATGCGGAAAGAATCTGCACTCATGGACCAGCCTCCCTTGTCTTCGCTTCACGCAATGCACGAGGGAATGGAGAGAGAGCAACTCTATACTCCGAAGGAATATTTTGAACGGAGTCTTGAAGATTTCTTCCAGCCTCTCTTGTCGGTGCAATTGCCCAATGACCGGCTCTATACCAAGTGCCACATGTGGGTGCACAATGATACCTCCTCTTCCACCACAATCGGCGTTGATCATATCGGCGCGTACTTCCTCCAACCAATCGTTAGCGTAGTGCTGCCGCAAACGCCTTCGCGCATTGAATACAAGTCTCCGTGTACATGGCTTGTCCTCAGAGAAGGAACAATTGCGCTTCGGTCTGCCGTTGCGGGAATTGCGACGGAGTCGAACAACAATCTTCTCGAACATCCTTACCTCCTTCTGGATGATCCGTACAACTCAGGTTGGCTTCTTCGCGTAAAAAAATCGGACGGCAAACAACCGCGGAGCGAACTTCTCACCTCAGATGATTTCACTCCAATTTTTCATGAAGAAGTACGCGGTGTGCGAGACAGGTTCGCCGCGGCGTTTCGGAAATCACAGCCGAGCGTGGGGTCCACACTCTTCGACGGCGGTGAGCCGGTGAAGAGTGTTCAGGAAATTCTCGGTCAAAAAAAGTACTTCGAGATAATCTGTAAGTTGTTTTCAAAACTTTGAATAAGTGAATGGCCCTCATGTCGCGGAAATCGGGAAATCAGATTTCCGTTTCGCAATTTTGCGTAATTGTCCGGCTGTAACCCCTCATTTTTGCATAATTTCTGCCTCCTTTCTCAATCCCTGGAAATGGCACGGTACTTGTCGTATTGGAGTGCAGAGAAGACCATGAAATTTACCAACCTCCTCGCCTTTCGCGTTTTCCTGATCATTCTGTCCGTGATGCTCGTTGGCACGGCCATACTAACGAAGTTGAGCGTTGATCAGCAGGCGGATCAATATCTGCGCGACGTCATCATTGGAGCAAACCGCATCGGCGACGTCATCAAGCGGTCGACGAATTACAGCATGATGCTCAATCGACGCGAGGATATTCACCAAATCATCAATACTATCGGGAACGAACCGGGTATTGAAGCGATCCGCATTTATAATAAGAAGGGGGAAATAACTCTCTCAACTCTACCCGGTGAAGTGGGGACAACCCTCGATATGAGCGCCGAGGCCTGCAATGCGTGTCATTCCCCTGGAAAAGCTCCCACCTCGTCCAATCCGCGCGAGCTGAGTAGAATCTTTTCGTCGTCCAAAGGATACCGAGTATTGGGGATGATTACTCCAATTAGAAATGATCCAACCTGCTCGACTGCCGATTGCCACGCTCATGCACTTTCTCAGACACTTCTCGGAGTGCTCGATGTGATGATGCCGCTCCGCGACGTTGACAAACACATCGCAGAATTGAACCGTTCTCAATACCTGAACGCAATTCTGATGTTCATTGTGATGACTTCATTCATCGGCATTTTTATCTGGATCGTTGTGAACATCCCGGTGCGAAAACTGACGCTCGGAACGCAGGAAATCACAAAAGGAAACCTCGACTACCGCATTTCAGTCCGATCGACCGATGAAATCGGGCGCCTCGCCGCATCGTTCAATCAGATGACGGATGAGCTGAAACGGGCGCACGACGAATTAACGAAATGGGCGCAGACATTGGAAGAATGTGTCGCGCAGAAAACGGAAGAGCTTCGGCGGGCACAGGCGAATATGGTGCAGATGGAAAAAATGGTTTCACTGGGAAAACTCGCCTCAACTGTTGCCCACGAACTCAACAACCCGCTCGAAGGGGTCCTGACATATGCCAAGCTTCTGAAGAGGACCGTGAAGGAAGGGACACTCACATCCGAGACGGCGACCGAAATCCAGAGTGAGCTATCGATCATCGCGGATGAGACGGCGCGCTGTGGGAATATTGTTAAGAACCTCCTTCTCTTCTCCCGTGAGAAGGTAGGAGAATTTGTGGAGGAGGACATACGCATTGCGATCGACCGATCGTTGAAGTTGTTGGACCACCATTTACAAATGCACAACATCAAATTGGAGAAAGATTTTGAGTCGGAGCGGTTGATGCTTTTCTGCGACCCGCAGCAGATCGAACAGTCGCTTCTTGCCATTGAAATCAACGCAGTGGAATCGATGCCCGATGAAGGCGTCCTTCGTGTCTCCGCCCATCATCTTGCCGGATCCGATTCAGTCCAAATCATTATCAGCGATACGGGTATTGGAATTCCGGAAGAAGCACTGCCGCATATTTTTGAACCGTTCTTCACGACAAAAGAGAGCGGGAAGGGAACGGGACTTGGTCTTGCGGTCGTGTACGGAATTATAGAACGCCACGCCGGTACGATCAACGTCCAATCACGAGTTCACGGCGGGACTTCGTTTACGATCACATTGCCCCGCACGAATCCTGAGACGCCGCAGAGCGCCTCGACAACTTCACTTCACTACTGACTACGAACATGAACGAGAAATCAACAAAACAAAATAGCCTCCTTATCGTTGACGACGAGCTTGTCGTCCGTGATTCACTCTCGAAATGGTTCAAACAAGACGGCTACCGCGTCGACTCGGCGGAGGATGCGGCTCACGCGATCAAAAAGATGATTGACGGTCCGTGGGATATCATACTCCTCGACATCAAAATGCCCGGCATGAGCGGACTTGAACTTCAGAAACGCCTGCGGGAAATCGACCCGGCTGCGACGATCATCATGATAACGGCCTTCGCATCGGTAGAGAGTGCAGTGCAGGCGTTAAAAGAAGGAGCCTTCGACTACGTGACAAAGCCTGTCGACCCCGACCATTTGTCGCATCTTGTGACCAATGCGCTGCGGCAAAAGAAGCTCACTACCGAAAACGCCGACTTGCGCCAACATATTTCCGAGCTCGCCCAAGAGGACGAGATCATCGGCAACAGTCCACAGATGAAGAAAGTGATCGAGCTTGCGAAAACTGTCGCACAGACAGATACTACGGTGATGATCCGTGGTGAAAGCGGTTCTGGAAAAGAGCTCATCGCTCGTGCGATTCATGCCAACAGCCCGCGACGGTACTTCCCGATCATCGCCGTCAACTGCGGTGCGGTTCCGGAGACGTTGCTGGAGAGTGAATTGTTCGGACATGAAAAAGGGTCGTTCACGGGGGCGCAGTTCCGGCGAAAAGGGAAATTCGAGATGGCGGATGGCGGGACAATTTTCCTCGATGAAATCGGAACTATCACTCAAAAAATGCAGGTCCAGCTTCTTCGCGTTATCGAGTCGAAACAGTTCACCCGCGTCGGCGGCAACGAAACGATTCACAGCGACTTCAGGATCATTTGTGCGACGAACCGAGACCTGGAAGCTGCGGTAAAAGAAGGAATCTTCCGCGAAGACCTCTATTATCGACTGAACGTGTTCACGGTCTTCATTCCACCGATCCGTGAACGGCGTGCAGATATTCCCCTCCTTGTCCACCACTTCGTGAAAAAATATTCCACCGCGATGAACAAGGCAGTCACTGAAGTATCACCCGATGCGGTGGACCTGCTTGTGCGGTACGATTGGCCCGGCAACGTTCGAGAGCTTGAGAACGTGATTGAGCGCGCCATGGTGCTGGCGAAGCCCCAAGCAATTCGTCCTGATGATCTGCCGTTTCAACTTGTCCCCAAACATCATACCCCATCGGATGACTCAATAGCGTCCATGGAGAAGGCGCACATTGAAGCGATTCTCGCCAAGGCCGGCTGGAACATCACACGCTCCGCAGAAATTCTTGCCATCGACCGCGTGACGTTGTACAATAAAATAGCGAAGTACGGCTTAATCAAACCGTGACCCATGTCCTCTATCCTCATTGTCCCGGTACCGCCGTTCGACATGCGGAAGGTCAACGCGCTGGTTTCACCGGTTCAATCGACGTTTGGCCTCCCCGTCCACGTCAATTCCGCAGACACTGTTGATCCGTCGTTTGCGTTCGACCTGTACCGGAATCAGTACAACTCCACATCGATCATCTCTGCATTCATCCGCCAATTCGAAAAGCACGAAGGGAAAGTGCTTGGGATTACTTCCGTAGACTTTTTCGTCCCTGTGCTGACCTATGTATTCGGGGAAGCGCAGCTTGACGGACCGATCGCGGTCGTCTCCAGTTATCGACTCGACGATACGATTTATGGACTCCCTGACAATCCGAAACTGCTCGAAGAACGACTCATCAAAGAGGTCGTACACGAGTTGGGGCATACATTCGGACTTATTCATTGCCACGACTATCGGTGCGTTATGCATAGTTCCACCGCTGTGGAAGAGATCGATGTGAAGTCTGCACGCTTCTGCCCGGCATGCGAAGATCGGTTAAGAATGAAGATAGAAAACTGAGTTTTTGGAATAAACCGGTCAAGCCGCGTGATGTAATGACTTTTCCGACTGAATGCGCGAGAATTTGGAGAAATGTTTATCTAAGTATTGGCAGTCAAGGCGTAACCATTCAACTAAGCCTCCTCCCCAATTCTGGGTTTCGTTTCATTTTGAGCTGTCTCATGCGCTCTCTTCTTTCTCTGATGCCAGAGAAAGAGTAGAAGCTCAGCCAAAGGCTGATGAGCCTCCGGCTCAAAAGAGAGCTTTTCGGAATCGGAACCCTTG
>JAGVPT010000198.1 GCA_020052095.1 Bacteroidota bacterium
CAAGGTCGGATTTTTTCGTTACCTCACCAAACCCATCAAGGTCAAAGAGTTTATGGAAACGCTGACCGGGGCACTGGAATTTGCAGGAAAAAAATCTGATCAGAACAAATAAGGCGCTGCGATTCCCGTGATAAATTCATCTGACATTCTTCACGGCAAAGTCCTGATCGTCGACGATCAGGAAGTCAATGTCCTTCTGCTCGAGCGGACGCTGCGCGGTGCCGGCTATGTTTGCATCGAGTCTACGACTGATCCGAACGAGGTCTCCGAATTTCACCGCAAGAACCGCTACGACTTGATCCTCCTCGATCTTCAGATGCCCGGCATGAACGGATTCCAGCTGATGCGGATGGCATTTCGGCGGAGGTGTGGAACTGCCGCTGGGTTCAGCTGCAAAACTCGTTGGCGATATCAGATACGTTTTCCTGAACTATGACTTGAAGAGTTTTCCGGGTGGTAATGGCGTGAATAGCAATTTCTACGTCATGACAGCAGGTCTCCTCTTTGGTCTCTGATTAAGCGAACTGTTCAGTAGCAAAGGGTTTTTCTATTGTATAGTATTCATGGCGAGCAAGGGATTGGATAGGTGCAGGTGCGGTGACGTGAACCAAAACATTTCGATGCATACCATCAAGAGTCATGTTCGTAACATCATAGAGAAACTTGCGCTGCATACGCGCCTTGAAGTCGCCAATTATGCGTACACCTATGGAACTCCCAAGACGACTGCCAGAAGCATTTCTGCAATCAACAATTAGGAAGGCATTTCATGAAACGCATTCTTCCGATCCTTGTCGGAACGGGGCTTCATCTTTCCGTTGTTGGTTGTTCCTCCGACGAACCGAACCCACAGTTCCGTCTCCGGAATAAACGGTCGGACAAGGCTAATGTCCAACTGCAGACCTCGGGGTGGCAACACAATCAATATTAACGACATCGGAGCTGCTCAAACAACGACATTCCAATCGGCTTCCGAAGGAACTGTCACCGCTACGGCTGTTATTCAGAATGAGTCGGTATCACCAACGGCGACGTTCTTTGCCGCGAAGGACACGCGCTCTACTGTCGTTATCCAAACGGGCAATCCACCGTCTCTCCGTGTCGATCAATAAGAACGTCGGTGCTACGAATCGACAGCGGACGCTGAAGGATTGCCATTGGCCCCAATTTCATAATGAGGAGATTCCCGGCTTCATGTCATCTGGTATGCGATTCCACGGTGGGGGAGACTAGAAACTCCTTCACCCAGAGCATTAACTCCTTTTTCGTCTCTTCGGAGGATTTATTTCGTGTAAGGGTTCACGCCTTCGGAAGGTTAGTCTTTCACTTCATCCCTCGCAACACCTCCACTGCTTTCGCCAGCGCCGCCGCGCGATGGCTGACTTTGTTCTTTTCTTCAAGCGTCATCTCTGCGTACGTTTTCTTCGAACCCCGCGGTATAAAAAGCGGATCATAACCAAATCCATTCGAGCCGTGAGGAGTCTCTGCGATAGCGCCTTCCATTGTCCCCTCGACGAGTTTCTGTATGTTGTTTCCGACTATTGCGATCACACTCCTGAAACGTGCGTTTCGGCGTCGAGGCGGGACGCCCTTCAACGCTCGTAAAAGCTTTGCATTGTTGTCCGCGTACGTTGCATTCTCTCCGGAGTAGCGGGCAGAGAATACACCCGGCTTCAGTTCAAGATAGTAACACTCTAATCCCGTGTCGTCGGCGAGTGTTAGCACACCGGTAGTCTTGAACGCTTCGCGCGCTTTTTTCACCGCATTGCCTTCAAGGGTCGGTTCGTCTTCAACACTTTTGGGGATGGTTGGAAAATCGTTCAGGCTTCGTACAGAAAACTGAGGTGAAGAGATCAGATTCGAGATTTCCTCGACTTTGTGTTGATTGTGGGATGCGACGAGAATTTTCATGCTTCAGCAAGTGTAAATGACGTGGTGGATGATCTTAACAACTGATCTTACGCAGAGTTTAAAAGCCTTGCCACCAAGGCACTAAGGACACGAAGACTTTCCAAGGAAAGCTTTATTTTGTAAGGTCCATTAATAAAAAAAGTTGTTTTTCTTAGTGACCTTGTGACTTCGTGGCAATAATATTGGCGTTTTGCGTAACGTGAGTTAATAATGAATTTTGTCCTGCAGCTTCTGCCATTCCCAGAATGCGCTGAGGGCTTCTTCCCGCAACATCTGGACCATAGGGATTTTTCGCCCTTTGATCGGTAGCGCAATCTCTTCGTAGATGAACATGTCGTCGAACCCAATGTGCGCCGCATCGGTATGGGTATTTGCAAAATAGACTTTATCTGGGCGTGCCCAGTAGATCGCTCCGAGGCACATCGGGCATGGTTCACATGATGTGTACAACTCGCACCCGCCCAGTTGAAAAGTCCCGAGCACACGGCATGCCTCCCGTATCGCAACAACCTCGGCATGCGCCGTCGGATCATTCGTCGATGTGACAAGGTTGGTGCCGCGCGCAATGACCTTCCCGTCCTTCACCACAACTGCGGCGAACGGTCCACCCTTTCCTTCACGAATATTATTTCGTGAAAGCTCAATCGCCTCTCTCATGAAGTTATTGTTCGCCATAGGAACGGCAATTTTGAATTAAGAATTCATCCCTCCCACTCATCCTACAAGTTCCTTTATCGCCTGAACGATTGTCTCAACGCCGACGATCGAAATTCCGTTCGCGCTTTTCAAATGCTTGAGATTATTCTTCGGAACGATTATCCTCTTAAATCCGAGCTTTGCGGCTTCCTGCACGCGTCTCTCGCTGTGGGCGATGGTCCGGATTTCTCCCCCCAACCCAATTTCACCGATCGCGACTGCCTGTGAGTCCACGGGAATATCACGGAGAGATGATACGATGGAAGACGCGATGCCGAGGTCGGCTGCCGGTTCGTCAACGCGGATTCCTCCGGCAACATTCACGAACACGTCATGTGAACCGAGATTCAAGCCGACTCTCTTTTCCAAAACAGCGAGCAGCATTTGCAGACGACGGAGGTCGAACCCTGTCGCGGTGCGCTGCGGAAGGCCGTAGCTTGTCGTGCTCACAAGTGCCTGCACTTCGATCAATATCGGCCGCGTGCCTTCTAACGTGGCCACGATCGTCGCACCCGAGGCACCGTACGTCCGCTCCGAAAGAAATACTTCCGAAGGATTCTTCACTTCGTGCATACCGTCGTCATGCATTTCGAATATTCCGATCTCGTTCGTGGAGCCAAACCGGTTCTTCGTTGCGCGAAGGATGCGGTACGAATAATGGCGTTCTCCTTCAAACTGCATCACAGTATCGACCATGTGCTCGATTACGCGCGGACCTGCCAGTATCCCCTCTTTCGTCACGTGGCCGATTAACACCAGGGGAATGCTTTTTGATTTCGCCATGCGGGTGAGCAGGGCAGTCGATTCCCGCACTTGTCCGACACTCCCGGGCGAGCTTTCCAGATCGGGACGGAACATCGTTTGGATGGAATCGACAATAACGACGTCGGGATTACCCCGTTCGATAACGTCGGAGATCAGTTCGAGATTTGTTTCGGGAAGGAGAAGAACGGAATTTGATTCTGTCCCCAAGCGTTCTGCGCGAAGTTTGATCTGTTTCAACGACTCTTCGCCTGTGATGTACAAAACAACTTTGTCGCGGAGTCTGAGCGCAACCTGCAGCATCAATGTGGATTTGCCGATTCCCGGGTCGCCGCCTAGCAAAACAACAGAACCGGCAACCAAGCCCCCTCCGAGCACACGATCAAATTCCGCGATGCCGGTCTTGAAGCGAACATCGTCAAAACCGCCAATGTCCTTCAACGCAACTGGCTCAAGTTTCGATGCAACGCTGCCCGATCTTCGCGCGATTTTCGCCGGCGTTGGGGCTTCCTCGACGAACGTGTTCCATTCATTGCAGTTCGCACATTTCCCCGTCCAACGTGGAGACATGTACCCGCACGATTGACAAACGTATTTTGTAGTTATCTTTGACATTGCTTGAATATAGAAGATTGGCGGGCGAGATTCAACGTTTCCCCGGCCGAATGCTGCTGACGTGGAGTAAAGGAGTGTTGGAATATCGGAATGAGGGGATAATGGAATTTTGGAAGAAATGACAGTTACTCTATTCCCTCATTCCACTATTCCATCTCTCCTTGCTTCCTCTACTTCACTAACCACAAACTTAGTTCCGGAACATACGTGATGATCAGCAATGCAATCAACAGAACAACGATGAAGGGGAGGGTTGCCACCGTTACTTGGCCGATAGTCTTTTTGAAACGGAAGCTCGACATGAAGAGGTTCATTCCGACGGGGGGCATAAGATAGGCGATCTCAAGATTAGCGAGAAAGATGATGCCAAGATGGATTGGATTCACGCCGTATTGTTGTGCAATTGGCACGACAAGCGGCACGACAACAATTGCCGAAAAAATCTCCATCATCATTCCGATTCCGAGTAGAAAGATGTTCAGAATGATCAGGAAGGCCACTTTGCTTTCAACATATTGACGGATCAATTCGAACAATTTTTGGGGAATCTGTTGATCGATCAGGAAGCTCGTCAATCCCATCGCGCTCGCCAGGATCATAAGAATCGCGCCAACGAGAACCATGCTTTCCTTCATCACCCGCGGCACGTCGGTCATAAGCTTCAGGTCTTTGTAAATGAATACTTCGACGATGAAAACATAAAACGCGGTCACGGCAGCGGCTTCCGTGGCAGTGAAATATCCCCCGTAGATCCCACCGATAACGAAGAACGGCAGTGGAATTTCCCATGCAACATTTTTGAATGTAGCCCACACTTTTCTTACATCAAACGGATGCCGTTCAATGCGGGATGCGACCCCCTGACGTACACTATAGATCGCCAGTGCGACGACGAGCAGAATTCCCGGAACAATCCCCGCCCGAAACAACTGGTCGATCGAAACTTCCGCAACCGTTCCGTACAAGATAATGGGAAGGCTCGGAGGAAAGAGAAGTCCAAGACTTCCCGATGTTGTAACAAGGCCAAGGGTAAATTTCTCGCTATATTTTTCAGCAAGCAAAATCGGAAAAACAAGTCCGCCGAGGGCCACAATGGTAATTCCCGAACCGCCCGTGAACGCGGTAAAGACCGCGCAGCTGGCCAGGACAACGATGGCGAGCCCGCCGGGCATCCATCCGATCAAAGCTTGTGCAAAGGCGACGATGCGTTGCGGCGCCTTACTCTCTGCGAGTAAGTACCCCGACACAGTGAACAAGGGAATCGCCAGCAATACCGGCTGGCTCGCAAGGCGGTACATTTCGACGATGACCGCGGCGGTATCAATATTCTGAGAAGAGAATCCGAGCAGCGATATCGTGCCGATAATTGAGAAAAGCGGCGCGCCGAAGAGGACCAGAACGATGAGGGCAAGAACAATGTAGATGATGGGCATCAGTGCTCTTCCTTCACATCCCAATCACCCTTGATAATTTCCGCGCCCCATGCGAGAGACCGCACCATGAACCGGAAGGCAATAATTCCATATCCGATTGGAATGATAATGATGAAATATGTCGTCGGAAGGTTGAGGATGAGGGTACTTGCAGATTCAATCTCGAACTGAACGAACGAGATCGCAGCCCGCATAAGAAAATAACAAACTACCGAGGCAAAGAGATTCGTGAAAATGTAAACAATTTTTCTATAGTGCTTAATCACTAACTTATTGACGAACTCAATTTTCAAATGCCGCCCTTCCCCCGTCGCAATCGTCGCACCAAGAAAGCCAAGCCACAGCACCATGTGCCGAAGGAAAACATCTCCCCATTCGATGCCGGTATGAAAAAAATTCCTCAACACGACCTGACCGAACGCCATCAGGATCATAACGCTGAGGAAAAAGATGATGAGCCATCCGGTGATGCGGGCGAGCAATCGATCGAGGAATAACAACAGGGTCATTTGCCTCCCTTTGCCCGGAAGTCGGCGACCGATTGTTCAACGCGCTTCAGCAAGTCTTCACTGTAGAGCTTGCCGACCATTAATCGGCGTGCGTTCTTTCCGATCTCTTCATAGTAGGGCACTTCTTTCGTATCCGGTTTGGTAAAAATAATCCTATTTTTCTTCAATACGTCCAACGATTTTATATTGCCTTGGCGACTGAGTTCCGTGAGCTTGCGCATTAATTGTCTCCCGTTGCGAAGAAGTATCTCCTGGAGATCGGGAGGCATCTTATCGAAATCTCTTTTGGAAACGACAACCGCGCCGGATGAATTTGTCAGCGGATAGTCGAGCATGTATTTTGTCGCCGTGTACCATTGTAACGAGACACCGGCGAGCGGCGAGATGTACATTGCGTTGATCAAGCCTGTCTGTAACGACGTTAAGACGTCGGTAATGGAAAGCTGAATCGGATTAATGCCAAACGCCTCGAACGTCGCTTCGGCAACCGGATCGCCTTCCCATTGCCACATTTTCACGTTGCGAATGTCTTCGACTTTCGTGACCGGCGTATTGGTAAAGACATAGATGAAGCCGACCTCCGCCCAGCCGAGAAGAACATATCCGCCCGACTCAAATTCTCTGCGAAGCTCCGCGTCGTACTGCCCTATCACATAATCGACCTCAGCATGATTCTTAAAAAGAAACGGTGCATCGAGGATGCGCGCCGATTTTGCTATCTCGCCGATCCCAACACCGGTAATGCCGGCACTTTGAAATTGTCCGAGGCGAATTTTGCGCAGCACGTCTCTTTCATCGCCTGCCACTCCGCCGGCATAGATCCTGAACCCGAGCCGTCCGCCGCTCTCCTTGCGGATAACCTGGTCGTATTCTTTCATCACTGTGATCCAGGTGCTGCCTTCCGGCGCCAACGTAGCGAATTTGATTACGTATTGTTGTGCAGAAAGCTGAAGTGTGCAGACAATGATGAGTGCGAGTATTCGTCTCATGAAACTATTCCTTTGTTCTTCAGTTACCGTGGGCGAAAGGTACAAGAAGGAGTTCAGAAAAAGAGATCGTCTTCTTTGGCAAGAAGCGCTTTTGCTTTTCGTTTTGCAACCGCGTTGACCAATCGTTGTTCCGGCAAAATATCGATCGATGCTTCCTCCACTATCTTCAGCGAAGACTCAAACAGCGCCTTGTCTTGCATTTGTACAGCATAACTCTGTGCCAGAAAAACATATGGAAGTAGGAACTTCTGCGCCCCGATGGCCAAACACTTATCAAAATGCACTTTAGCGCTGTCCGGCTTTCCCCCGAGGCTCTTGGGCGTTGTCGCGAACATCGTCCCAAAGAATAAGTGCGCGCTGCCGTAATAATACCTCTCGTCGGCCCGCAGAACGTACTCCATTAGCGCATTCACCTTATGTAAATCGCCGAGCACCGCCGGGTCTGCGAGGCTAAGCTTGACGAGATTTCCCCATGCATTAGCTGTCCAAAAAATTGTCGGTACATCGTCTTTCGAAAATGTCAAGACGGCACTCTGGAACTGTTCCGGGTCTTCCTCAAATGCGGCTCGAAAGCGCTTGTTCTTTTTCAGCACTGTTAATCCGTAATCGCGAGCCCGTTTGTAGAGGACTTTCGCCCGCTCCGGGTCGACATCCTCCACAAACGCGAGCGCGTACCCTGTGTACGCTTGCGTCAGCAGCAAGGCCAGATGGTCATCATCCATATCTTTTGCGCGATAGAGCGCTTCGATGAGCGTTACATTGGCGGGGATTGCCTGTTCTGCAAACTGCAGGTCGGATTCTTCAAAAATGGCCCCGAGACCGTAATCGACAATGCCGACCGTAGAATTCACGGCGACCGTCTGGAGAACGCCGCACGACCAATTCTGAATACCGATGAGAAAAAGAATAGCTGGAAAGATTTTTTTCATGATCTCGTATGCAATATAGAGAATTCGTCTTACTTTTCCAAAAACAATATTTGCTAATCGACGTAAAGTATTTTACTATTGTATGAAGAATACTGAAGATTGTGAATCAATTCTCATTCTAAGCGGATTAATCGCAGAAGGATTCCCCAGCAAGGGCATCCATCGGAATTTGCTTCAGATTTCTCGCACTATGGATCTTGCAGTATCGACCTACCGAGGATGAACGATGAAGATTCTGGTCGTTGAAGATGAAAAAAAAGTCGGCGCTTTCATCAAGAAAGGGTTGGAAGAAGATAGCTACAGCGTTGAACTTGCGCATGACGGCGACAAAGGAGAAGAACTTGCCGTCACCCAGAATTTCGACCTCATCATTCTCGACATACTGATGCCGAAGAAAGACGGGCTGACATTGTTGAAGGAATTGCGGGCGAAACAGATTTCCACACCGGTCTTGATGATCACGGCGAAGGGTTCCGTTGAGGACAAGGTGAAGGGACTCGACTCGGGCGCTGACGATTATTTAGTCAAGCCATTCGCCATCGCCGAACTACTTGCCCGTGTGAGATCGCTCCTGCGTCGCGGACCGGCTGAAAAATCGACGTCGCTCGTTGTCGCCGATCTTGCACTCGACCTTGTTTCCCACAAAGCGCGGCGGGGACATAAACTGATTGACCTAACGGCAAAGGAATACACCCTTCTCGAGTATTTTATGCGAAACGCAAACAGAGTGCTGAGCCGGACAATCATCTCCGAGCATATCTGGAACTATAATTTCGATACTGGCACGAACATTATCGACGTGTATATCAATCACCTCCGCAACAAAATAGACGGCGGTTTTGACAAGAAGCTTATTCACACCGTTCGCGGAGTCGGTTACATGATGAAGGCCGTTTGATATGAAATACCTCCACTCCATACGGTTGAAACTGACGGTGTGGTATACGCTGATCTTAGGCGTTACTCTGTTTGGCTTTGGCGTCACGTCGTACCTCTACACGCAGGAAAAGCTCCTGGCAAACCTCGACCTCTCCCTACGCAACGAAGTAGTATGGTTGAAGAATTTTATCGAGCCGCAGGCACGAAAGGTGAAACTCAAACGCCAGCGGGTCAAACCGCTGACATCGACCAAGAAGCAACAGGAAAAAAAGGTCCGCCGCTCTCATGAAGTTGAAGTAGTCGAAGACGATTCCACGGAATTCGACCAGATTTGGAACCAGATCTACGAACACACATTGCTTAGCCCCAAGAAACAGATCATTCAAATCCGCGACCGCAACGGTGACATCCTCTATAAATCGTACAGCCTCGGCAAAGAAGACATCATCTTTGAAGATATTCCGTTTAACACGACTAAGCTCGTGACCATTTACGACGCACAAGGACAGGCGCTGCGGCTCGCTGTAACGCAGAACGCTTTCACGAAAATCTACGTCGCATACCCGGAAGCGGAAATCAGCGAAGTGCTGGGAAATCTCTTTTCAATCTTCATCATCTTTGTTCCTGCTGCCATAATTCTTTCTGTCCTGGGAGGATGGTTCCTCGCGAACAAATCCCTCGCGCCGGTCGACAAAATAACGAAGACAGCGCGCGACATCACGGCACTGAATCTCGACCAGCGCATTGAACCGGTCGACGTCGACGACGAAATCGGGCGGCTGATCTCGACGTTCAACGACATGATCGGACGCCTCCAAAGCTCCTTCGAACAAATAAAACAATTCTCCATCGACGCGTCGCACGAACTGCGTACACCACTCACGATTATGCGGGGAGAAATTGAGCTCGCTCTCCGATCAAAACAGTCGAGCGATGAATACCGGCAGGTCCTTTCCAGTACACTCGATGAAATCCTGCGCATGTCTTCCATCATCGAAAATCTCTTAATGCTCGCGAAAGGGGATATCGGAAAATCGACGTTTAAGTTCGAAGAGGTTCCGCTGGCACCGATCATTAAAGAACTCTATGAAGACAGCGAGATGCTCGCGGAAAAGAAACATATTCACGTCAGTTTGGAATCGGTAGACGATGTAACTGTGTCCGGGGACACAGTTCGTCTGCGCCAATTGGTCCTGAATCTTCTGGATAATGCGATCAAATATACTCCAGAGAAGGGAACGATCGCGCTCTCGCTCGTGAAAGAGAACGGCTCGGCAAAAATAATCGTCAAGGACAACGGCATAGGCATTCCTGAAGAGGAACAAGCGAAGATTTTCGACAGGTTTTACCGGGTGGATAAAGGACGATCGCGTGAAATGGGGGGAACGGGACTCGGGCTTTCCATCGCCCAATGGATATCGGAGACTCACGGCGGGAGGATTTTCGTCCAAAGTGAAGTCAACAAGGGAAGCGTATTTACCGTTGTATTGCCGCTTGCCCGTGAGTAGACGTTTTTCACTTGACAATGAAAACGCAATATCCTAAGTTACGCTCCATAGAATCAGCCTGAACCAAACTCCACTTCACTCAATTCACAACTCTCTTAGAAAGGAGCGGTTGTTCGATGAAACGATTCCTCAGTTTGCTACTGACCCTCGCGTTCGCATTCTCCCTGTCTTTTGCACAGGAAGCAACGACACCACAGGAGATGAAAAAGGAACCTGAGAAAAAGGAAATGAAGATGGACAAGAAGAAGATGAAGAAGGATAAGAAGAAGATGAAGAAGGACAAGAAAAAGATGGCGAAGGACAAGAAGAAGGTGAAGAAAGACGCGATGAAGGATAAAAAGTAATCCGTTCTTCGGTTTATGATGTGAAGACCCCGGTTCAATGCGAAGCGGGGTTTTTTATTGTCGGACTTTTGTATTGCTTGTCGTGGCGGTTCTTTTTATATTTTTGTGATTAAAAAAATCATTCATGGCCCTCATCCGTCACCTCCAGATTCTAAAATTTCCTACCTTCCTGTCGAATCTTCTTCGTTTTCGAAAGAACCTTCCCATCGGGCTCTATAACACCCGGGTCGTTTCTTTGGAAGAAGAGCTGGAGTTTGCTGAGCTTCTTCCGAAGGAATTGCTCTTTGCGTTCAAGAAAAACCCTTCTTTCAAAGAGCGCGTGGCTTTGATTTTGAAGAGCGGAAAGGCCATTGGCATACTCACCGTCGAAAAGACCCCCGAGCGTGTGCTGAGTGCCATCAACAGCATTTCGATTCTCAGCCAGCAACGAACGATCATTACCTGGCTGCCGCAATTGCTTCTCTCGCAATTACGACCGTTGCTCCTCCCCCATGACCGCGAGATCGCTGCCAAGAGCGATATCAACCTTGACGAGGAAATCAACATTATTCTTGCCCATAGACTCGACTTCAAGAAGTTCATTCTGATCGACGAAGATCATCAAGGTATCGCCGAATCCGAAAAGCATCTCATCGAAGAGCTCAACGATACGATCTCTCCAATCGTCATCCGTCACGTTATCAGCCGGATGACGTTCGACAATGCCGATACGCGGACGGCTACCGCGCAAGCGATCATAAAGGCGCTCCTTGTCATCGGACCGATCACACACGTCCTTGAACATTACACGCGCGGGTTCGGAAAAATATTCGCCGCCTCGACCGACGATGTTCTTGCCGAGACGGCCGAGCTTTTCGCGCTGCGCGGATCCGGATTTACGTGGAAACAACTGATCGCCCGCTCACGCATTTTGATCCCGGTCTTTATTCTGGCGACCATCGGCGCTTTCAATGTGGATGCGCTCATTGACCAAGGGCATCTTCGGATTGCAGGAGCAGTGTTCGGCCTTTCCTCGGTTGCGCTTTCACTGACAACCGCGTTGCAAAGTGTTCGGATGTACAAACAGTGCATTGATCATTTAGTGAAGGAGGAAAAACTTCCGGCTGCACACCGATCGACACCCTGGATTCTCGCCATCAAACAAGATTTTACGAATCCGGCGCGCCTCGGCTTGTTCATCGGAGCGGTGCTGTCTCCACTTATCTCAATGACGGTGTTTGTTGGATTTCCCCAATTCGTGCATAATGGTTGGGTGCTGGCTCTTCTTGGCACAACCGAGACAATCACAGCCGGAGTAGTCGTCATACTTGCGCGACAATTGAATGCATTGAAATTCCAGTTGGAACTCAGCCGTCTCCTCCGGACGCAATCAACAACGAACCAAGCGTGAAAATTTCTACGCCGCGTATCGAATACTTTCGATTTGCATCTTCACAACTCAATATGTATTTTCGAAGTCAGTTATCAGAGCATTTTTTCTTCCTGAACTCTGCCAAGATTACCAAGCACGGTTTTGATTGAACACCCGTGGGCCGAAAGCGCACGGCAGCCATCGGTCCGCCTTGAACGGGCATGTGACTTAGCACAATTGTCGACGGACAGCGGCGATATTTGCACTCTCTTTTTCATGATATTCTTGATTATATGACAACAGACGTATCGAAGACGATGGAACCAACGCTCGCACGGCGACTCAGTTTGACGTCGGCAATTATGGTGGTGATCGGCTCCGTCATCGGCTCCGGCATTTTTCTTACGCCGCAAAGCATCGCCGCGACGGTTCAGATTCCGGGCATTATGATTTTCGTTTGGGTGCTCACGGGAGTTTTAACCCTTGCCGGCGCACTGACAAATGCGGAAATCGCCGGTATGATCCCCGAGGCCGGAGGACAATATGTGTTCTTTCGTGTCACGTACGGCGACTTGACGGCGTTCCTGTACGGTTGGACGACCTTCATCGTCTATCAAACCGGCTCCATTGCCGCGATTGCGGTTGCGTTCGCACGGTATTTCGGATATTTCGTCGACCTTCCACATTTGAGTCCGGCACTCGAAGCATGGAAACTCCCTCTCATAGGCAATATCTATCCGCTGAAAAACATCGGCGTGAGCCTCGTCGCAATCTCCGCGATCGTTCTCCTCGCGTGCGTAAATTATTTCGGCGTGCAGTTCGGAGGAATAGTCCAGAACATCTTTACATTCTTGAAGGTTATCGCCATAGGTGGTATAATCGTCCTGGCGTTCACGGTCGGACACGGAAGCACGGCACATTTCTTCCCGCTCTGGGGAGTCCCCGCATCGGGTGCCCTTCTCAGCGCCATTGGCGTCGCGATGATCGCGACGCTCTGGTCATATGATGGTTGGAACAGTCTAACCTACCTGGCGGGTGAAGTGAAGGAACCGAAGAAGAATATTCCTCTCGCGCTCATCATTGGTACGCTCATCGTCATTGTCATCTATGTCGCAACCACCCTCGCCTACCTTTTCATTCTTCCGATTGGGGAAATAGCGAAATCGAAACTTGTCGCAGCGGATGTAATGGAGAATATCTTCCATGGCTACGGCGGCGCAATCATCTCGGCGATGGTCATGATTTCCACCTTCGGCACAGTAAACGGGACCTCGATGACAACGGCACGCGTATATTTTGCCATGGCAAAGGATAAGCTGTTCTTTCGGAGCCTTGGCACTATTCATCCCAAATACAGGACGCCCGGGACTTCTCTGCTCGTCCAGGGCGCGTGGGCTTCGATCCTGACGCTGACGGGAACCTACGACCAGATCTTTACGTATGTGATTTTTGCCGGCTGGATTTTCTACGCGCTTGGCGCGTCAGCAGTATTTGTCCTTCGAAAAAAGATGCCGGACACTCCCCGGCCATACAAGGTCCCCGGTTATCCATACGTCCCCATTCTCTTCATTATCGTGGCGACCTGGTTTGTCTATAACACGATCGTGCAGCAGACCGCCGATTCCATGGTGGGATTGTTCTTGCTTCTTGCGGGAATACCCTTCTATCTTTATTGGCGGAAAGAAATCAAGAAATCGCATGCGTAACGCGGAAGATGTCCGACACCTCTGAGGTGTCGGACATCTTGGATTTAAAAACACAAAGGGCGATGATCACCTCATCGCCCTTTCGTTGTGTTCCAAATTCATTCCTTCTCTTAAAAATCTCCTCCGAGCGAAATATAGTATTTCGGCTCTGAAAAAGTGTCGCCATTGTACGACCACGCAACGTCGAACTTCAACGGCAATCCGAACAAAATCATCCGCGCCCCAAAGCCCGTTCCAATCAGCAAATCTCCTGTGGTGATATTTCCTCGATCGTCTTTGCCGAATAGTTTGTAGGATTTATTATTCGTCCACGACGAACCCAGATCGAGAAACGTTGCTCCGGTAATATTTGCCAGGGCGATGGGCAGCCCTCCCGTCACAAGATAGCGTATGAGAGGGTACCGAAGCTCGTAGTTCATCAAGGCGTATTTTGTTCCGTTCCTGTAATTGTAGTTGAAGCCTCGCATTGGAAGGGCGGGGGACAAGAAAGCATAATCTTCAACGTTACTGATCGGGATTCCGCCATTTTCGAATTCGCGGTTAATCCAACCATCAGTGCCGCCGATGAAAAATCGCTGCGCATTCTTCCCCGTGCTCAACCCACCGGCCCACCGAGCGACAAACGAGTAGTCCTTCCAGAATTTTGCGTAGGTACGGTAATCGAGCGTATACGTTTGAAAGTCGAGCGAATTCGTCTTCGATGAGATTGGAGGACTGAACATTGCGGTAAAATTATAGCGTGTGCCGTTGTTTGGCGCCGTGATTCCCCAGAGCGAAGTATCGTGCACGTAACTCAGCGCCGGCATAACCAACGTGCGCCGCTGCGCGGCTTCATTGGTGAAATCCAAATTCTCGCGTGAGAGATTTAGCCAGCTGGCACTAAAATCGATACGGTTGAACTTATCCAGCGGATACGATGCCGAGCCTCCGATTCCCCAGGTTCGAAATCGATAGAGTGAAACATCGCCGTACTGATCGTCCAGGAATAAGAATCGGGCGCTGTGAAATCCCTGGATGCCGTAATCAATCTTCAAGGGCAAGTAGTAATACGCGAGAACATAATCGCTGTTCTTCAGGTCCAACAACAAGTTGGTAAGAAAAAAGATCTGGTGGTCGCCGAGCATGTCGCTGAATGCCATCATCGTAGTGCCCTGCACGCCGTAGAATGTGCTGTACGCAGCGTTGCCATAGATGATATCCGGTGAAAAATTTAGCCTGTACTTATTGATTTTGTAGTTTCCCTCTTCGTCGACATTATCGCTCACTTCAAATTGTCTCCGGAGCGCACCCGGGTCTGAGGATGGCAATTTCTCATTTGGCGTTTCATCGGAGAAAACATAGTTGTGAAAATCAATCCGAACGTTCTCACCATAGATACCGGCTGTGTCTTTCGACGCCTCGTTCAACGTTACATTCGTGGAGTCTTTAGATCCACGAGAATCCGCAGTCAAAGCCGGTTTTTGCGTCAGGCGGAGCTTGCGTTTGATCCATTCTGTCGGCTCTAGTTCCAACACAGATAATTTCTTTTCGAAGGGCGTCTTCATAACAAAAATATCGAACCCCGCCTCGTTCAACGCCGCAAACGAAAGCTTGTTCCCATCGGCAGAGAGCGACAGTTGAAATACTCCTGTTAGGGAATTCGTAATAGGACGGTCTGCGCCTGTCACGAGGTTGCGTTCATAGATATTTCCGATGCCGTTGCGGTCGGAGACGTAGAGTAGTTTTGTCCCGTCGGGCGAGAGAACCGGCGACGTCTTGTCGCAACCCGGATAGTCGGTGATGCGCTTGATCTC
>JAGVPT010000165.1 GCA_020052095.1 Bacteroidota bacterium
AACGGATCTACTTTTTTTAAAAGGAAATCTCCAAGACGACACTTTTGGGGATATATATATGTAAAGATGCCAGAAGTTTTCCCGATCACGCACAGCACCCTTAATCGAAGTGGGGACGCTTTGATTGAAGTAAGTGCCGTGTTGAGAAATTGTGCAAGTCCGCGGCCTCTGGGGGAGAGTGGCTGTGGCTTGCACAGCTGATCGGGAAAGTTAGATGATTCAACATTAAAGCCGATTCCGCCTCATATTGGGTCGATCTAATTCTTCGATTTCTATCTGTCGCCGGTGGATACACAGAACACTCAACCTCACCTTTGTTTCTTTGGATACAATTTAGTAGCATAAGAGGAACTTTAACGCATTGGAGTCGGACGGTAGATTTGGAGGTGACTGAAGTTTTTAATGAGTTCAAAATCGTCCAGAATGTCTTTCGCGCCCACCCTGCAAAGTAATACAAAACACTTCTGAAAACGACAGAGAATTTTGAATGAGGCAAAATGGGAAAAAATCTCACTAGATATTCTCTTTATACAGCCATCCACATCGCCTCTTTGTTTGTGGCGCCGAATAGCCACGCACAAAATGCAATCGGGGACACTGTTCGGGCGGAAGAGTATGTTAAGAGAGCATGGGACGCATATCTTCAGGTCGAATATGACAGCTCGATCTTCTTTTATAGAAGAGCTGCAGATATCTTTGTGAAGGCTGAACGATGGGAACGATATGTTCATTGTCTTAACATTATCGGAGACTGCTATTCAAGGGAACTCAGGTTGGATTCGATGGAAGTGATTTTGCAAAGAGCGCGTAAGCTAGGGGAAGAGACCCTTGAACCCGATAACCTCGAATGCGCCCTAACGTACAGCCTTCTTGGCCTTTTATATGTGGGTCGAGACAAACTTGAAGTTGCGATTGAAAATATTTTGAAGGGGAAAAATATTCGCGAATCGAAGTTAGGCAAAGATCATCGCAAGGTTGCGGCGAGCCACTTTTTGCTTGGAGCTGCGTACTCTTACAAAGGCGAATACGACAAAGCGATTGAGACGTGCAGAGAGGCATTGCGAATATATGCACTCTTGGCTGACAATGACAACTTTGATCTAGCAAACACTTTCATGCTAATTGGAACCGTGTTTGTTAGAAGAAGTGATAACGACATTGCCTTAAGCTACTTTTTGAAAGCGCAGTCGCTCATTAATGATGGCAGCAGGAAATATGCACAACTCGTTGTTCATTGTGAGGATAACCTCGGCTGGGCGTACTTGGAGAAAGGAGACTATGCAAAATCAATTGAACATCTGACGAAAGCTATTGATCTACATTCTAAATCATTCGGAGAAAACGACGTCACAATGGCATCTTGCTACTCCAAACTCGGGGCTGTTTACGGGGCACTCGGCGACTATGACAGAGCGATAGAATTCTATCAGAAGTCGCTCACAATAGACAAGCAGCTTCTGGGTGAGAATCATTCATTCATTGCGGGAATTGGTAAGGAATTGGCAATAGCCTTCGCGAATAAGGACGAAATTGATAATGCACTACGATCCTCATATCAATCACTATCAATTTATCGCAATGTATATGGAGAGAATCATCCAACACTTGGCTACAACTACGAAACGCTGGGCAATATCTACAAAAAGCGTGGTGATGATTCCCTTGCATTAGTCAATTATCAAAGGGCATTAGCCATTCGATTGCAGCTAAGAGAATCGTATGACCGAATTGACGTTGCCAATCTCTACTCAGAGATTGGGTCAGTGTACAAAGAGATGAATCACAACGAACGCGCCATCGGGTACTTTAACAAGTCTTTGCAACTTTACAACAATTTGCCCGAGCCAAATCGATCACAGCGTGCCGCAACACTAAAGGGCCTCGGAGACGTATACACCAGACAAAGAGAATTTGCCACAGGACTCCATTACTATCAACAAGCGATAATCACTCTCGTGCCGGAATTCTCAGACACATCCATTCAATCGAACCCAACGCCTCATGATGTCACGCACGGTAAAGTCCTCGTAAAAGTGCTCGGGGCAAAAGCCGCTGCGTTTGAGCTATGCTACTCGCCTAGATCTCGAGATTTATCAAACCTCCAAGCATCATTGTCGTCTTATGAATGTGCTGATAGGGTTGTCTGCCTCTTGCGGCGGAGACTTACTGCAGAAGGATCAAAGCTGTTCCTCGAAGAGGAGAGCCATTCATTATACCAAAACGCGATCAGGGTCAGCATGAAGCTCTTCAACGCAACTCAAAAGACGCGATATAAGGAAGCAGCCTTCCATTTCTCCGAGAACAGCAGGGCAAATATATTACTGGACGGTCTTGTTGATGCGGATGCAAAACAGTTCGGAGGAATAGCCGATTCGATCATTGAAAAGGAAAGATCATTGAGAATTGATCTCACTTATTACGAAACAAAATTACAGAAAGAAATCGACAAGAAGGAGAAGAGTGACACATCGAAGATCATCGAGCTACAGAACAGATGTTTTGCGCTCAAAAATAACATACAAGAATTGTTGACATTGCTTGATAAAACGTACCCACGATACTTTGAAATGAAATACAAGAACGATTCGCCGACGATCGGCGAACTCCAAAATGCGATTGATGACAAGACTTGCATCCTTGAATACTCCTTGGGTGAACATACTATATATGTATTTGTGATCACCAACACTGCGTTTGGCGCCGTGGCGATCCCCAAATCGATCGGCCTCGATCAGATCGCCACGACGTTTCACAAATCTATCATAAAAATAGAAAGGGAAGAATACGTAAGAAGCAGCGCGGCCCTGTATGATGCTCTTCTCCGGCCATTGGAAAAAAGAATGTCCGGAAAAAGTCGGTTTATCATAGTTCCAGATGGTCTTCTCCACTATCTCCCCTTCGAAGCGCTGATTTCTGATCTCCCTTCACAAAAGAACGTAGCAATCGATTTCTCTGCGCTTAATTATGTCGTCCGGTCTCACGAAGTTACGTATGCTTACTCTGCTGGTTTTTACCTGAATCGTTTACGCCAAAAAAGCGGTGCACCAAAAAGAGAAAAGAGTTTTGCCGGATTTGCTCCCGTGTTTCGCGAATCCGATGGTAACGGGGTGTTCCTCGCAAAAAACGCTTCGAGGCTCGAAAGTGATTCATCGGAGTTTCGTTCGATTTCGCTTGATGGGAAAACATTCAACGAGTTGAAATTTTCAGGCGAGGAGGTCTCTGCAATTGCGGAGCAATTCCAAAAGCAAGGAAAGCCGTGCGCCAGTTTCTTACACGGCAATGCTACTGAAGAAAATTTCAAGACACGCGTAAGCAAATACTCGTATGTCCACATCGCTACACATGGCTATATTAATGAGGGACATCCCAAACTTTCGATGCTTCTTTTTTCACAACCAAGTGACTCGACGACGAAGGAAGACGGGGTGCTTTACGGTGGCGAAACATACAACCTAGATCTTGACGTCGACTTACTGGTGTTAAGCAGCTGCGAAAGTGGAATCGGGAAGCTTATGAAGGGAGAAGGAATAATGGCAATGACGCGGGGATTCTTCTACTCAGGCGCAACAAATATAATTTTCTCTTTGTGGAAGGTGTACGATAGGCAAACGAGCGATCTCATGCGCGAGTTCTATCACAATGTCCTTGCCGGTAAGACGCTGTCTTCTTCGCTCCGCCAAGCAAAGCTAAAGATGATCGCGGACCAAAGAACTGCATTCCCGTCGAAATGGAGCGGATTTATTCTTGTAGGCTATTAGGCAACCTCATTACTTCACAAAAAACTTACCTAAGTGTAACAGCTCATCATTGTCCTCTAATTTCCAGTAATATAACCCTGGTGGAATCTTTTGCGAGAAAACATACCGAGACCCGCGGACGGAGATAGTCTGCAAAGTCTTCTCATTGTTTGAGAGGATCTTCAGAGTTAACCGATCATCCGCGTCAGCTTTCCATTGAAACAATATCCTCTCCTTAAAATTTTCTCCATTCAATGGTGATACGACTTGAATTGAGAGAGAGCGCGAATGAGCGTTTACGAGGTTTTCCAAATTAGGAGAAACCGTAAAATTCTCGGCGAAAAATTCCTGCTCGCTGACCGCCAGACTATCACTCGGCACGAAGTTTTGGTTACCCCTCTGGACGTATTCCGGTGTAACGATAGAGCCTCTCATTAGAGTATGTTCTTCCAAAAGCATCCGAAAATAATAAGAAACAAGGCCTATGCTTATTCCGATGACGAGCACCGCTGCAACCCGGAACGCAATTGAGAATTCCTTTTCAACCTCGGCGGTTTTTTCATCCAAGAATGGATGGGGTTCCGTGCCGCCAATTTCTGGGCCCTGAAGGAGAGAAAATATCTCGACAATCTCCATTTTGCACTCCCTGCAATCGGCTACATGGCTGAGGATGACGCTCGGGAGATGATAGACTTTGTTAAATCTGAGAGCATCGACATACAACGCGATTGCTTCGTCGCTTAAATGAGCCTTGTCGGTAAAGAATTTGTTAATCCGTGGCATCATAAATCCTTGACATAGTGAAGACCTTTTTTTCGGCATACATGTACATACAGTAGTGTCCGGTTAAGGACGAGTGATATTCTTATAAGTTCTTTGAAATAAACAAGTTGGTGGATATTTTATTTTTTTCGATTTGAATTCCGCTGCGAAAAAAATGGAACTATATTTTTCAATTTCACCATTTTTTAGGAGCAGTGGCATGAATATTGGCAGAACAATATTTTCTCAATTGACCGAGTACATTGATGAATATATTTTCAAAACAATAGTCGAAAAAAATAAAGGGAATGAGCGCGTCCGTCACTTTACCTGTTGGGAACATTATCTCTGCATGCTGTTCGCCCAACTGACGAATAGAGAGAGTTTGCGAGATGTTGAAACATGTCTGCGTGCAGCCGGAAAAAAACTGTATCACGCAGGTATCCGTTCACGCATCTCAGGTTCAACACTTGCCGACGCAAACGAACATCGTCCGTGGCAGATGTATCATGATTTTGCCCAGCATTTGATTCGAGAAGCACGGGTGCTGTACCGTAATGAAAAGATATTCTCAGACATAAGTACCGCAGTCTACGCATGTGATTCAACAACTATTGATCTGTGTTTGAGTCTTTTTCCATGGGCGCGCGCTACGGTCTACCAAAAAGCAAATGCCGCTATCAAGGTTCATACACAGTATGATGTACAACAGAAAATACCCACTTAGATTAGGGTTTCTGCGGCAAATGTCCATGATGTCAACTTTATGGATGCGCTGGTATATGAACCAGGCGCGTTTTACATCTTTGATCGAGGATATGTCGATTTCTCTCGTTTGCACCAGATCGAAAATGAAAAAGCATTTTTTGTTATTCGTGCAAAAAGATCGTTACGCTTTATCAGAGAAGCTTCATTATCCGTAGATAAGACAACCGGCGTAAGAGTTGATCAACGTATTAAGTTACAAGTGTTCTATTCTCTAAAAGAATATCCCGATCAATTAAGAAGAATAAAATATTACGATGCTGTCCATAACCAAACGTATGTCTACCTGACGAATAATTTCCAACTCAACTCATTCACAATCGCCGAACTCTATCGCGCTCGTTGGGAAGTAGAAACTTTTTTCAAATGGATTAAGCAACATCTTCGCATGAAATCATTTTTTGGAACTAGTCCGAATGCTGTGAAAACTCAAGTATGGATTGCAATCTCCGCTTACGTAATGATTGCAATTATTCGCAAACGACTGAACATCAACTTGTCGCTCTACACAATTCTCCAAATTTTAAGTGTTTCGCTTTTTGAGAAAGTCCATATTTATCAACTACTTACGGATAATCAAACGCAATATTTAATGCAACACTCTGATAACCTATTGAATTTATTTGACTTATAACCGGACACTACTGATGTACATATATATATCATCTTTCGAGCAGAAATGGAGAGAAGAAATCATCAACCAGAATTTTTAATGTCTCAACACTGTGATTTGTCCTTTTTGGCCTTCCGTTGAGAAGGTCTATGATTTCGCGGATTTTCGAATCAGTCCATTTGCGCATTGCGTCCACCGAGTTCGATCTCTTCTCGTTCCTATTCATAATCGGAGTTACTATCTTGTAGATATCGATATCGCTCAGTTGATCATAGTTGAGCCCAAAATGTCTCGTCAGAGAGGCTTGATCTTCGCCGCTGCACTCGGGGTACCAGAGACGAATATCTTCGGGAGTCATCGGAATTCTGAAATACAGTTTCAAACAAAGCAGAAGTTTGGGGCGTTGTGCGTCGTAGAGACTTACAACTGTCCTAAATCTACGCACTTCATGATCAAGGACAGATCTTTTTTCATGACTGTTTTCAACGAAATAACCGCTGAGATCTTCTTGTAGAAAGTCAATTTCTTTCTGGCCTTTGTGATGCTCCTTTAGGCAAATATTGCGCACGATGACTGAAAAATACGTTTTGAACAACGATTTTCCGTTATACTGTCTTTGCATCGCGGGTATCTTGGCCAAAAGCGACACATTGATTTCTTGGATGATATCGTCGAATTCAGGTGCCCTGAACATCCCCGCCTCGATATACTTTTTTACAATAATTCTGACGGTCTCTTGATATTTCAAGAGAAGCGCATGAGGATCAGACCGAAGCAATTCGACATCTCTATCATTATCCGTCATCCTTCTCTCCATTAAAATCAAACCCATCCATGAAGGGACTCGAAATAGCTGTTTTCCAGTTCTACGCTTCCGGGTCGGCCCACCGTGACCATTTCAGTGGCTGGCTTTCTCGAGAATATCTAGGTCCGAAAGACCTATTTCTCCATTTGCAAGTGTGCCGCAATTAATACGATCAGGCAAGGAAAATCAATTATGCCCCCCGGGGGGAGAGATATTAGTCGTATGCACTCGTGGGCCCTGCAGGACTTGAACCTGCGACCCGCTGATTATGAGTCAGCTGCTCTAACCAACTGAGCTAAGGGCCCGTGTCAGTTCCAAACAACAGACGAAATCTACCACAAAATCGGTGGAATATCAAGGTGATCCGGGCAAGAGCGCGTTCGATCGGCAATCGTTCGGAAAAATAAACTTGACTTAGAGGCAATGTTTGAGTAATTTTATATAGTGAATATGCATAGTTGTGGCTCTTCTCAGCTATTAGCCCGCCAATTTCCATCGTGGTGACATTATTTCTCTTGATATAAATGCTTTCGAAGGTGAAGGGAGTTGTACGCATGAGTAAGACAAAATATGTACTGTACTATTGCGTTTCGTGTAACAAGGAAACAAAGATGGGTGTGGTCGGGACTATGGAAGGATCGGAAAACAAAGTCTGGTACCGTTGCACCAGGTGCCATCACAGCACAATGATTGACATTTCTAAACGCCCTTCGGATAGCGTCATAAAATTTATCAAAGAAGATTGCACAAGCTATTCGCCCGAGCGAAGCTATACCGTCGGCGAATTAATCTACCATAACACTTGGGACGATATGGGGAAAGTGACCGCGAAAGAGAAAACGTCCAGCGGCGGCCGCGCGATTCTTGTCTCGTTCGAAAAGCTCGGCTCACGCCGATTGATCGAAAATCTTGCCGCAGAATAATTGACCGTTGTCCAACAAAAATTAAAATTGAGGAGGTGATTGTATTTGGTCGGCATTGTCCTTAACGAGAATGAACCAATTGATCGCGCCCTAAAACGTTTCAAAAAGAAATACGAGCGGTCCGGCGTTTTAAAGGAATTCAAAAAGCGCACGTTCTTCACGAAACCTTCTGTGAAGAAACGAATGAAAAAAGTGAAAGCGATCCGCCGCTCTCAGCGGGCGGACGCTGAAGAGAAGATGTAAAACGAAACCCATCCCGAGACGATCGAGATGGGTTTTCACTTTCTAGTCCCCCCCGCCTATCTGCACGCCGCCGCAAACACTCTCATAAAATTCCCTCCTAAGATTTTTCGAATGTCATCGTCGGAGTAGCCCCGCTTCTGAAGCTCCCGGGTAATAGCAGGAAGATGCGTCACATCTTCCATGTCTTGGGGGGGCGCCGATATTCCATCAAAATCAGAACCGAGGCCGACATAGTCAACTCCCACTAATTTTACCACGTATTCAATGTGGTCGATCAGGAGCGAAAGAGGCGCGCGCACATCGTCAACTTCCTTCGCAAGGAGCGAATCGATGATGTCGTTGGCGTGGTCCTCATCTTTGTAAATGCTCTTCACGGAATCGCTCAAGGCCGTGTGATTATGTCGAATCTCGGAAACCCGGCGGTCGTACGTGCTGTCAAGAAAGCCGGAATAAAAATTAATACACATCACTCCCCCATTTTTCGCCAGCGCTTTTATTTCTGCATCCTTCAAGTTGCGAAAGTGCGGAGCCAGTGAATAGACAGACGAATGAGAGACAAGCACCGGCTTTGTCGAGGTCGCGATGGCGTCGTAAAACGTTTGCTCGCCAACATGGGAAAGGTCGACCATCACGCCGAGTTCATTCATGCGCTGAACTATTTTTATTCCGAATTCGGTGAGGCCTTTGTGCGTGAGGCTCTCCGTATGTTTCGTTTCATCCAATCCGGACGTTGCCCACGATGTGCTGTTGTTCCACGTAAGCGTCATATACCGCATGCCGCGTTTGTATAACTCGTCGAGATACTCCAGCTTATCTTCGATCGGATGCCCCCCCTCTACACCAATGACGGCCGCCAACTTATTCTGCCTCACGATGTCCGCGGCTTCACGTGCTGTCCGGGCGATAGCGATCTTCTCCGGATTCCGTTGCACGTCGGCCTCGAGCGAATCGATCATTTGATTCGCGCGCTTATATGCTTTTGCCATGCCATACTCCGGTCCCATCCACACCGAAAACACTTGAACATCAACCCCGCCTTCTTTGAGCCGCACCAGATCGGAATGCCCCTCGGATGTTCGTCGTGAGATGTCTCTGCCGGTCATCACCCGCATCAGGACGTCGTTGTGCGCATCGGCAACGAGTGATGAGAAATGAAGTGTCCGATAATCCGATTGCTGTGAAATCGAAACGGAAAAAAGGAAAATTGTGATAAACATGCTCTGGAATATCTTCGCCATGGGGAAGTTCCTTGACAGCTCGGAGGAAATGGGGATTAAAGCCGCTTGAGAAAGTAGAGAGGATGGTTATGAAAGTCAATCAAAATCTTTCAGTTCAGACGGGCAATTCAGTCAGGTCATGCAAATTTCCCCCGACACGCGGTCTAGAGTTCGAACGGATTGTTGTACCGTTTCTTGATCTGATTTACTCGCGGTTGCGATTTTCTGTCTCGCGGAAGATTAATTAATGAATCAAGATCGATACCGCGCCGACGCAGAGGATCGAATTTTCGTGCCTCCGCGGAGGGTTTGCGTGAGCCGTTGTTGAAGAATTGAATTGATGGCTCGGAATCATCATTGAAAAATTTTCCAATTTCCGGCATTTCCTGCGACTCATACCTGAACCTTATCGCTTGGGGCGCTCGCGCCATCACTTCGAACGGCATCTCCTCGCGCGACGATTCGAGAGCGTTGTTTTCAACTCTGACGCTGAAGTAGTCCGAATCGGAGAAAACCTCGAACGATGCATTCGGGGTTCTTGGAAGGCGCGCATGTGTGGAAAATTCCCTGATCAACGCATGCGCTCTCGCATTCACCGATCGGAATTCCTGTGCGGTGAGTTCTATATTCTGGCGATCATACTCCAAGTCGACATTGATCTGTGCAAACGAACAGCTCTCTGGTGTGATTACAACGAACTGCTCCATGCGAGGCGCACGAGGCTCGCTAGGCTCGCTTGCGTCCGTTCTAGGAGTAGGGGCTGCAACAACGGCGAAGGTATACGGCGAATGCGACGTTATAAGAAATTTTCGAAATTTCTTCCGCTGCGGCAAATCCAAACTTGCTGCGAGATGAGACATCGTCATCCGATTAAACTTTGCCAAATCGGCATGCACGGCCAGTGCCTTGTTCTCACCCAGAAAAACCGATTTTTCTATCTTTTCTTTTGCAGACGTAAGGATCGAATCGACTATTCTCTGTTGCGCTGGAGTCGCATCCACTACATCGCAAAATTCCTGCACAGTAACCTGGGGATGCTGCTTTGCCTCGTTCTTCGCAAACTCAATTCGGGCACCATTTTCCTTGCTCTCATCAACGCGGAGCGCAGTGTTGGCTCGCGCATCGAGCGGCAACGTACCAAAGAATGCGAACTGTAGAACTTGATCCTTGTTCAAACTGGAGAAAAGCGGTAGCAACTTCCCTTGTAGTATATTCTCCTGGTATAGATGTTGAACTTCTTCCTTCTTCTCGAAAAAAACCTTTGTCAGCAACGAGCGCTGCTGAAACAGCAGTACGCCGGCCGATGTTGCGATAAGGACAGCAAGAGAAGCTGCAATGGGCATGTATTTACGAGAAAATGGATAGACGGTCTCTCGCTTATTCCGTTTTTCCTCAAGACGGGCAGACAACCTTTGCCAAAACCATTCGTTCGATGGAATTGCCGGTTGCGATTTCAGCAGTTGCTGTTGTTTCTTCAGAATTTCCAATTCGGATGCAGCTTCAGGGTTTGCCGCGAGATACTCCTCGAATTCGCGACGACTTTGTTCGTCAAGCGCGCCGTCGAGATAGAGGGAAAGCGATTGGGAAAACTCTTTTGGTGACAATTCTTTCATCTGATTACTCCTTCCATCACACGAACTACGATTCGAGCAATGGTTTCAAGACATTCCGCAACATCGTTCGGGCTCGGGAGAGCCGTGACTTCACTGTGCCAATTTCACATTGCATAATCTCGGATATTTCTTCGTACGTCATTCCGTCGATATCTTTCAAAATGATAGGAATCCTGAACTTCTCCGGAAGCTGCTTCAGGCCTATGGCGATGAGTTCTTGCGTCGAGTTATCCTCCGGGTTTACGCGGATTTTTGATTGAAGCTCGGCATTCGAACCATCGAGCATCGCATGAAGCGAAAAAAACTTCCGCATTTTTTTCCTCCTCATCTCATCTCGGCATTTGTTTACCGTAATGCGGTATAACCACGTGTAGAATGAGGACTCAAATCTGAATTTCGGCAAGGCTTCATACGTCCGAATAAAAACATCCTGAGCGATATCGTCGACGACCGAAGCGTCACTGAAGATGGAATAGATCAGGTTCCTTACCCTCTCTTTGTGACGGTCAACCAGAATCCGAAACACTCCTTCTTCCCCACTCTGGAAGAGGGATATGAGGATGTCGTCGCTCTTCTGTTCAAGAGGCGTAACGGTACCCTGAACAACTTCTTGGTTGACCATCCGCGGCGGTATGTTTTTAGATTCACTCAATTAGACGAATACGCGTGGGTATAAGTTCCTTCGAAATATATTGAAGGTCGGGGGAAAGGTCAAAAGGAAACAAAGAAGAAGGGAAAAATGCAAACAGCGGAGTTTGACCTCCGCTGTTTGCCAGACAAAACAAATGGAATTACATTGCGGGAGTTGTCGGCACGTCGCTTTTTGCCTGCGCCTTCACTTCCTGCACTTCCTTTCGAACTTCCTGCGCCTTTCTCTTCAGCTCGTTCATCGCTTTGCGGACGCGGGTTCCGGCTGATTTGTTCCCTTTGTCGTAGAACTTTATGAAATCCTTCTCAAAACTGTGCACAAGGTCCACAAGTTCACTGTAGCGGCTCATAGATACCTCCTAAAAAGTGAATGTTTTGCCGGACCGGAGCCCGGCGGGGTCGTTATGTTATGTTGCGTATTTCCGTCTGTCTTTAACTCTGAAATATTCCTTCTTCAACTGTTCGAGATTTTTCATCCGGCGATCTATCAGTCGTTTGAGTTTCCGCGGGCTATGTTTTGCAAGTGCATAGGAAGTGAGGATGGGCATCGCCACAGTCGAATCCAGATACGCAACAACTGTATCCGGCAATCTGGCTGGATCGATCTTGCCCCAGCTCACGGCTTCCGATGGAGTTGCCCCCGATAATCCGCCGGTGTCGGGACGCGCATCGGTAATCTGAATGAAATAATCGTGTCCCTTTTCATCAATTCCAAGCACTTCCTGAATCTGAGGTTCGGTTTGAAGAATGAAGTTTTTAGGGGAACCTCCTCCAAAAATCAGTACCGCGCTCTTGCCTCCACTTCGCTTAGCGTCGAAAACGATGGAGGCAGTCTCGTTGACATCGGCGAGAGTGTCGAAATTCAACCGATTTCCCACAATCTGCTGCTCCGCCACATTCATTCCAATCGAACTATCAGCGGGTGAGGATGTGTAAATCGGAACACCGTATTTGTATGCAGCTGCCAGTACGCTGCTAATTTTGATGCCAAGCGCTTTCTCCCTTTTATAAACGTACTTGCCTACTTTGTAGTGAAATTCGGCGGTGCTCATTGGCTTTTGAAATTCCGGCGACATGATTATTTTTCGATAAAAAGCATCAGTTGAGAGCAAAACATCATAATCGAACAGAATATCATAGATTCGAATAACTCCTTCCCGACGCAAGATTCTGTCGTCTATGAAGGGACTTCCTTGATGTAATTTTTTCCCGATCGCAAAATGAGTGTCATGGTACAAATTTGCACCAGTGCTGACCATCCAATCGACAAATCCTGCTTTCAAGAGGGGGACGATGCATGAGCCACCCAATCCGGCGGGCGTCAATGCTCCCGTTATGGTCATTCCCACTGTGACATCGGATTCAAGGTATTTTCGCGCAAAAAGCTGGCAAGCCTCCCTGAGACGACCTCCATTGTAAGCTTGAAAATAAGAGTCCACCAATTCGACGATTCCGGCGTTTTTCCTTATCGGCTTTTGGACTATTACCCTCCCTCTCAGATATCTTGACTTAGAAGGCATTGCTTAGTCTTTCCTTTTGAGGTTCCACTTAACGGCTTGACTGACTGTAAGAAGGTGTATTTTTGAATGAGAGTCAAGGAAAAACTTGTGAAAATAGACAGATTTCGCGGTTTGTTCAAAATGAGGAAAACTAGCGGAAATTCGTTGGTTCTTTTGTGCTCTTGGGAAATATGAAGAGACAAGAAGTGAAAGTCAGGGTAACAAATGAGAGCAATATCCCACTATTTGAGAGGATGTGCGTTTCTGTGTAAAATACGCCAGAAGTATCGCTTACTTCAGATGCGAGCATTGCTGAAGAAAAAACCAGCAGTCCGATTCGAAAAGAATATCCAGGCCAAATTGACTTTGTGTAGCAATAAATGGCTGAGCATACTAATCCAAGCGAGATGAGATTCAGCAATTCGGATGAGATGACAAAGAGGGATGAGGACCGAATTTGTGCTATTTTGTCGAAGTTGGCGACCGTCCAAATCATCGAAGAGATCAGGATTGACTTGAATATCCCATTTTCTCGAGAAACAAAATCCAACATGAATCCCCGGAATATCAATTCTTCAACCAGGACAACGGCAACTGAAAAAAAATATGCCGCTGGGACGTCAAAGAGAGTTGCCAGCAGCAATGTAACGGAGTCATCTGACCCAGCGAATGTCGTTTTTTTAAGCAGATATCCTGCGACGATGGTAAGAGCGAGGATTCCCAAAGGGCTGAGAAAGGCCATAATGTTGGGTCCCACATCCCATGTGAGAATCCCGAAGTTGTTTATTCCAAAATTCCAATGATATTTGCGAATAAATAAAAATAGCAGTAATACGAAGAGCAAGAGCTTCACATCAACAGGGAATTCCCAAAGGTAAAACTTGGTACTGACTCCGAGAAGAGCTACTTTTGCTGATACCAAGGAAATCAAGAAAAGAAAAAACAAAAATATGGAAAATGGGCTGAATTTGGGGATCATTCTGCATCCGTCTTCTTATCCGAACTGAAAATGCAAATTCTCAATTACCCGACGAGAACGCTGCCGCCGTTCACGTTTAGGATTTCGCCGGTAATGTGCCGGGAAAGGTCGCATGCCAGAAACAAAATTGGTCCTGCAATGTCTTCCGCTGTAGGTATCCTCCCGATTGGTATTCCTTTTCGTGCCTCTTCAACAAATTTTTGGTTGCGAAGCACTTCGGCGCTCAGGTCTGTATCAACCCAACCAGGCGCCACGCTATTGACATTTATGTTATAGTTCCCCAATTCGGTCGAGAGTGATTTTGTCAATGAAATGATTGCTCCCTTTGATGCGGCATAGTGCGAATGAAAGGCTTCTCCCCGTTGTCCTGCGGTGCTCGATATGTTGATGATTTTTCCGAAATGGCGCTTTTTCATGTATGGAACCACTGCATTGATCATGTGGAAAGTGCCATTCAGGTTTATCTCCATAGTCTCATTCCATATTTCTTCCGACATCTTACCCATTTCTCCATGCGTCCAGATACCTGCATTGTTTACCAAGATGTCGATCTGACCGAATTTCTGCATTGCTTTTTCGACGACCTTTTTCGCATTTTTTGCCTTTGCCACATTCGCTCTTAGGATAATGCATTTCCTCCCCAAAACAGCTATTTCTTCCTGTACCTCTTTTGCTGCTTTTTCATTCCGGGCATATGTTAACAAAATATTTGCACCAGCCTTGGCAAAAAGAACTGCAGTGGCGGCACCAATACCACGGGACCCGCCAGTTATTATCGCAACCTGATCTTCCAGACTTATCATTAGTTTTCCTTCTTCCCTATAATGAATTTTATTCCTTTCTGAGTTTTGAGATTTCACTTTCTCACAAATATACAAATTAGACTGTGATTCTGCAATGGAATTGTTTGGACTAAATAAGACTAATTAAGTCCAATTTGCGAATTTGCCATATTTTTGAAGATTTCTGTTGACACACAGGTGTTCCATCCTTATATTTATTTAGATTAAGTCTAAATAAATGATTGGTACGGATATTGTAATTGCCTTAGCTTTCGGAGTATCAATCAAAAGGTTTGTATGGACATAGATGCAGCCAAGGACAATTTTACAAAATACCTTAAAGCTGGAAACTACAGAATCACGCCTGAGAGGTTTCAAGTGCTCGAATCGGTTCTGAAGAACGACGGGCATTTTGATGCCGACGGGCTCTTCCTTCAGTTGAAGTCGAGCGGCTCAAAGGTCTCCAGGGCTACGGTGTACAACACTCTTGAACTGCTCCAAGACTGCGGGTTGATTTCAAAGTACCGCTTCGGAGAAAACCATTCCCGGTATGAGAAAGCATTCGGGCGGCCTCATCATGATCACCTTATCTGCCTGGAGTGCGGAGACATTATCGAATTTGTCAGCGATAAACTTACGAAGATCCAAACAGATGTGTGCAAAGAAAATGAATTCAAATCTCAAAGCTCGACGCTTCAGATTTTCGGTAAGTGTAAAAAATGTCAAGAGAAAGAATAATCCGTATGAACAGTTCACATAAGACACTCTCAGAAATACCGGTCGGAAGATTTGTGCAAATACGCGAGCTCCTGTCGGAGCCGGATGTTTGCCATCGTTTGCGCGAAATGGGATTCTGCGAGAATGCCATTGTTCGATTGGTGGTGAATGGAGAAGGCAACCTCATTTGTGAAGTCTGCAACACGCGGGTTGGACTCAATCAGTCTATTGCCCAGGATATCATCGTGGCGTCATTCGAATGATCTTGTCCAAAGTTACACTCAACACCCTTATTCCCGGAGAGCGTTGCGTGATTGAGCGAATTGAATCGGGGACGATATCTGTCCGGCAACGTCTGCTCGAGATGGGATTAACCAAAGGTACGAATGTTGAATTGATTCGTTTCGCGCCGATGGGCGATCCCATAGAGATTTCAGTTCGCGGGTACCGCTTATCGCTCCGGCGCGTTGAGGCTGAGTCGGTCATCGTGTCGAAAAACTCTCATCAATGAATTCCTTAAAGACTGAAATACAGTTGCGGCATATCGCGATCATCGGCAACCCGAACGCCGGAAAGACCACCCTCTTCAACGCGCTTACCGGAATGCGTCAGAAGGTCGGCAATTATCCAGGCGTCACTGTGGAGAAGAAGGAAGGAAGAATTATTTTTGAGGATGGGAGTGAAGCGGTTTTGCTTGACCTGCCCGGAACGTACAGTCTCACGGCAAATTCTCCCGACGAAAAAATTGCTACAGACATCCTCCTCGGACGTGTGGACCACACTCCCCTTCCCGAACTTGTTGTCTGTGTGGTTGATGCCAGCAACCTCGAGCGAAATCTTTACCTGATCAGTCAAATAATTGATAACCGCCTCCCCGCCGTCGTTGCGTTAAACATGTTTGATGTTGCCGAGCGAGACGGATTGAAGATTGATATTCAAAAACTGTCGGCAGAATTGGGAGTTAAAGTCATCCCTACGGTCGGGAGCAAGTCACTGGGGATTGAAGAACTGAAAGCGGCGATCGCCGGACATGTTGAACCATCATCGCGATCGCGCCAGTGGATATTGCCGGCGCCGGTCCAGGAGGAATGCGACGAGCTGAAGGGCTTGCTTCAACAAATGCATCGTCTCTCCGAGCCAATCGCGTTTCACGAAGCGATCGTTCTCTTGACATCGCCAAGCGCGTTATCGGAACATAATGACCGTTTCGCACCGGGCTTGATCGAACACGTAAAAAGGGATCATCAAAAACTAGACCTGCTGGGGATCGATCGGCATTCCGTTGTCGTCGAATCGCGGTACGAATGGATCAAGCGTGTCTGTTCTGCAGCTACTGTTTCGCACCGGCGCAGGGGAATGAGCGCAAGCGACAAAATCGACCAAATCCTCACTCACAGAGTGTGGGGCTTTGTGATCTTCATCGGCTTAATGACGATAATGTTTCAATCGATCTTCTCGTGGGCAAACGTCCCAATGGAATTGCTCGGCGATAGTTTCAACTGGGTCGGCGCGCAGGTATATGCGATGATGCCCGCAGGAGACCTCCGCGATCTTATCGTCAACGGAGCGATTGGAGGAGTTGGCGCGGTGGTGACCTTTCTTCCACAAATAATATTTTTGTTCCTCTTCATCGGATTCCTCGAAGACACCGGGTATATGGCACGCGCGGCTTTTATCATGGATAGAATGATGAGCAAGGTCGGCCTTCACGGAAAATCTTTTATCCCATTGCTCAGTTCATTTGCGTGTGCGATCCCCGGAATTATGGCCACTCGCACTATTGAAAGCCGCAAGGACCGCCTTGTAACGATGCTTGTGGCTCCGCTGGTCAGTCGCAGCGCGCGGCTGCCGGTTTATGCCCTGATGATCGCTGCGTTCATTCCCAGAAAAACAGTGCTCGGGATTTTTTCATTACCGGGGCTTACTCTTGTTGCGATGTATCTCCTCGGACTAACGGCTGCCCTTTCAATGGCTTGGGTTTTTAAGAAAACGCTTCTAAAGAGCGAGGCGCCCGCTTTCATCATGGAGCTCCCGCCGTACAAGATGCCTTCCTTTAAATCCGTGCTGTTACATATGTGGGAACGCTCCATTCTTTTTTTGAAGCGCGCCGGAACCATCATCCTCGGAGTCTCAATTGTGTTGTGGTTCCTTGCTACATATCCAAAACTCGAACGCGCTTCCCCTTCGGAACAACTCAACCAGAGCTTCGCCGGACGGGCTGGACATCTGATCGAACCCATCATTAAGCCGCTGGGGTTCGACTGGAAAATCGGTATAGGATTGATCGGGTCGATTCTGCAGCGAGAAGTCTTCGTTAGCACGATGGGAACGATCTATAACATAAAAGATGCAAAACATGAGAGGGGCAACGTTTCATTACGGGAACATCTCCAGCAGGACGTCGATCCGGTAAGCGGGGTCCCCACGTTCACGGCGTTGACCGCAATATGTTTAATGGTGTACTACGTTCTCGCGATGCAGTGTATGTCGACCGTTGCGGTTGTGCGGCGTGAAACAAATGGTTGGAAGTGGCCCCTCTTCCAAATCAGTTACATGACCGCGCTGGCGTATTCTGTAACATTTATCGTCTATCAAATCGGACTTGTACTAGCGGAAGGATAATACAATGGATTGGCAGCAAACTATTTCATTGGTGATCGTGGCGTTGAGCGCGGTGCTTCTTGTGCGAGGCGAAATCCAAAAAAGGAAGCGTGCCAAACTCACGGGATGCGGACACGACTGCGGATGCGGAGAGTCCGCCCCTGTCGACGAAGAAGTTTTCACCATTTCCACGAAGCAACGCTATCAACAATAAAAAAGTGCACCACCGGTTTATTGAGCCTCGCGAAAGGTCAACGGTAATGCACTTCGATACAGAGAGACCATCAGCGAACTGACGTCCCTTTTCTCATAGTTAAGATACTGAACATGCTCCGGTATGTCAAGGAGCGAGAACGTAGACGTGTCATGCCGCTGGCGCTCTTCTCAATTCACTCATAAGCGGAAAGGAGTACCGGGTGCATTCTTCCAGAAAAGCTTTTTTTCTATTGTTCATGCTACTTGTTGGAATATCGCAGTCTTCGGCAAATGAGAGGCGCTTTGTTTACACATATGAAACTTCAGTCTTGCCTCCCGGTAGCCGAGAGATTGAAACCTGGAATACATACCGCTCCGGCAAGAACTTTTTTTCCCGACGACTTGATCAACGCATCGAGTACGAGTTTGGCGTGAGCAGAGATCTTATGTCATCGATTTACCTCAATTACGGCATGAAGACCGAAGATTCTAACGGCGACGAACCCGGGGGGAACTCGACGTCATCGTACGAACTCGGCTTTTCAAATGAATGGAAATACAAAATCTCCGATCGTGTCGCCGACCCAATTGGCATCGGCTTGTACGGAGAGTTTACACTTGTCCCCGGAGAGGTTGAGATTGAGGGTAAGCTCCTCTTCGACAAAGAGTTCAAGGATTTACTTTTTGCATTCAACGGTGTGGTGGAACAAGAATGGGAATCTGAAGTGGATAACGGAGAGACCAAGACTGCGAGGGAATTGAAGGTAGAATTTGACCTCGGCACGTCATACCTACTTACCAGCAGGTTGTCGGCCGGAGTCGAGATCCGTCAACACAACGTGATCGTGGATGGAGAAGTTGAGCATTCCACACTCTTCGCTGGGCCGGTCATTTCCTACGCGGCCGAAGGCTGGTGGGCAACAATCGCCGTCCAACCTCAGATAAAGAGTTTTAAAGGGTCGACGACATTAGACCTTGCGGAGTACGAAAAATTTCAGGCCCGGTTATTATTCTCATTTCACATTTAGGCTATGAAAAGCATTGTGGCGGTGGGTTTTATCCTCTCACTCTCAATCCTTGCAGCATGCGCAGGCTCTATCCCGGTGCCCGCAGAGCATCACGACCGTTGGGCAGCGCTTGCGTGGCCGGGCACGACCCATGCCGATTTAATAGAGGGACGGAGATTGTATATCGAAAACTGTTCTGGCTGCCATGGACTCAAATCTCCAATGGACTATACGGAAAATCAATGGAAGGAAAATGTCTCGGAGATGAGACAAAGAGCTAAGATCAAAGAAGCCGATAGTCAGTTGATTTTAAAGTATTTGATCACTGCGGCCCAGAAGTCAGACCGACTCGACACCGCCGCAATGACAAACTAAGAACGGATTTTTCCCGGTTTGCCGATGGGATTCCGTGTAGTTCGAGAACGAATGATCAACACGAACCGAAGTCCCGCCGTTTTCTCTTGGAAAGAAGAAGCAGACCCGACAGGAGGAGGCATCTCATGCTTAAGTTTGGGGGGAAGATTTCACAGGCAGCGGAACGATGAAAAAAATAACGATCCTGATAGCAAATAAGTACTTCTTGGTGAACTACGCCATTAAGTGCATACTAAGCAGGATCAAAGGATTCGAAGTCTGTGGCGTCCCTGAGGAGGAAGTCATTACCAAGATAGCCATTCTCAAACCGGATATCTTCATTATTGAAGTTGATACCCAAAGAATCAACGGACTCCTCCTCTTAACGCAAGTCAAGGAAAAATATCCAAGATTGAAAAGCATTGTTCTTTTGGATGTCATCAACAAAGAAACCCTCGCCGACTTGCTTCGCATGAACCTCGACGGTTACATCCTGAAAAATGTCAGCCGAGAAGAGCTAATCAGTGCGGCGACGAGCGTTTACAAAGGCGAGAAGTACTACAGCAAGGAAATTCAGCAGCTAATGCACGAGAGCGTAGTGGAAGGGAGAGGCAACGGTTCGTCGGACGAGATTGACCAATTGAGCAAACGGGAACATGAGATATTTGAAATGATCATCGGGGGGATGACAAGCAGGCAAATCGCCGGCAATCTCTTTCTGAGTAAGCATACAGTGATTACGCATCGAAGAAACATAATGAAGAAGTTGAATGTCAACAGCACTTCTCAGCTAATTCTCACCGCTGTGAAACGCAGCGCCATCCCCCAACGTGATTAGCCCCGCATCGCCTGTCGTAGGTAGAAAAAATTACCTCCCTTAGCGTATTGAGTCAGCAGCAGTAATGAAGCTATCTTTGTCATAGAAATTATGACACAGTATATGCCTCACGAAATTTTACCGCTGTTCGGTTTTACCAGTACGTCCGCATATCAAATCCACTCCGCCTCGCGAACCCGTGAGCACATTTCAACTTTTAGGTACTCTACAAACAGCACCGGCGACTTTCCTCATGGTGCGGAGGACATACTCTTCCGTCGGGGTTCCTCAAATCAAATTAACCGCTCATATCACTTCGGGAGTATTGCGATGAACCAACATTCATTCACCCTCAAGAATCTCAGATTGATGATCGCTTTCGTCATGATTCTTTGTTCGGTCTTCGTGGAGGTCTCTTTCGGAGGCCACGGCAACTCCAATAATCTTAAGAAGAAAATTGGAGTCTTGCTCGTGAACCACGGATCGCGTTCCGAAACGTGGCGAAAATCTTTATTCAATCTTGAAGACAGCGTTCGCAATCCAATCGCGAGGAACTCGAATATTCACGGGATAAAGACAGCGTTCATGGAGTACACTGAACCTTCAATCGCAACACGGTTAAGAGAATTTGATGCGGACGGATTCACGGATGTAATCATTGTCCCCGTATTCCTTACTATCAGCCCGCATTCCTTCGACGATATCCCCACCATCATCGGACAGAAGGAAGATCCACAATCCGTCGAAACGCTAAAAATGGAAAAGATACAACGTTACACGCCAAATGCGAAAACTCACCTGACTCCCCTGCTGGATTTCACCGACATGCTGAAAAAAAATGTCTTACGGCGGGTACGGTCCCTTTCGAAAGTTCCCAGCGAGGAAGGATTGGTGATGATCGCATACGGGGACGAGACCTATAAGAATGAATGGATTCGATTATTGCGTTCGGTCGGACAATTTACAAAACGTCATACCGGAATTTCGGAATATGCCTATGGATGGTGCGGCCATCTTGTTCACTACAACCCCGATTCCACGACAGCCGCCGTCAGGACAGTCTTAGAGAAGAAAAAGAAGGCGATCGTTATCCCGCTGTTGGTAGCTCATGACGAAATGTTTCAGGTGAAGATCATCGGCGACGGCATTGCCAATGTTCCGGACAATAAGAGCAGAGTGAAATACAAGCCCGATTCGATTTTACCGGATAAGAATATCGAAAACTGGGTAGTGCAAATCACGAACGAGTTTACTCGTCACATTCTAACAACACAGTGAGCCATTGATTCGGCGTGAAAACACTGTCTTCAAAAAAACCGAAGCGTTTGGTCAAAGTTCTTCACCGCGATTTCGGATTTTTCTTTTCCGGCTTGATAATTATCTACTGTATCTCCGGTTTGGCGTTGAATCATATTGACGATTGGAACCCGGATTTCGTCATCGAGAAAAAGAGAGTCGAAATTCCACAAATCATTATGAACAAGAAAATATCCAGAGATCAGGTAATTGAATTCGGTAAGAAAGTGGGAGAGGTTAATTACAAGCTTTATGATTTTCCGACTCCCGCACAAGTGAAGATCTATTACGATAATGCTTCACTGCTCATAGATTTGACGAGCGGTTCCGGCATCTATGAAAGAGTACTGCGGCGCCCCATCTTTTACCAATCCAATATCCTGCACAGGAATAGTCTTAAGGGATGGAAATGGGCCGCTGATGTCTTTGCCGTCATGCTCATTGCCATCAGCGTCACTGGCCTCCTTATCTTCAGGGGGAAAAATGGCATCTCAGGAAGGGGCAAGTGGTTAATCATCGCCGGAATGCTGCCACCGGTCATGGCATGGACAATTTACGAATTGGTACAAAAGTAAACACGACGTCCGCCCGGAATAATGCATAAAGGCCGTTCCTGCTTGACGAAACCGTGGTAACAGGGACCAGAACCGCAAAGCAACTTTCGAATGTTCCGATACCAACGTGGATCATTTCGCAGAAGGAAATTGATGGGCGACATCCCGTCCGTTTGGATGATATTCTCTCCGAACAGACAGGACTTTCAACAAAGATGCGCCGGCATCACCGGACGCAAGCTCGACAAACCGTAATTACAAATTCAGATATGTTTATCGCAAGGATGCGTCAGCGAAGTTGAACTGAGGCGAAGCAAAATGGTTCCCCCTTTTTCTCCTTCTCTTTCTCTCAAGGAACATTGTTGTCGATCGATATCTCCTTTGGCATTTTACCGTAGACTTACGGTTTCATCTTTGGACAGAATTATGTATATTATCGGAGTTGAATATATGGAGAGAGATATGGACAACGTCGTCGAACAACCTCAGCCGAAGGCTGATGGGCCTCTGGCTCAGAAAGAGATCACTGCAGACATGGTCTACAGCGCCCTCAAAGATGTGCATGATCCTGAAATTCCGGTGAGCATTGTCGATCTTGGCCTGGTCTATGAAGTTAAGATTATCGACGACTGGGTGGGAATAAAAATGACATTGACCTCGCCTGGCTGCGGCATGTCGGCGATGATCGCCAACAATGCCCGCGAACGTGTCAAAAAAATTCCGGGCGTTACAGACGCTGATGTCCGCATCGTGTGGCAACCGCAATGGACGCCTGCGATGATGACCGCCGATGCTCGAAAAAAGCTCGGATGGAAGGTATAACGATTTAGAGAAGCCCCTGAAATTCAAAAAGCATCCCGAATTGCTTCGAGATGCCTTTTATTTGCAGCGAAGACTTCTTTGCGAGACTAGATACTAGACATTGAAACGAAAGTGAACAATGTCGCCATCCTCAATTAAGTAGTCCCTTCCTTCTATGTAAAGAGCGCCTTTGTCTTTTACCGCTTGCTCGCTCTTCAATCGAATCAGATCATCGTACTTCATGATTTCAGCCCGAATGAATCCTTTCTCAAAATCGGAGTGGATAACGCCAGCGGTTTCCGGTGCGGTCGCCCCTTTTCGCACCGTCCAAGCATGAACCTCTTTCGGTCCCGCGGTAAAAAAAGTCAGCAGATGAAGAAGATCATATCCCTCACGAATCACTTGTTGGAGCCCGGATTCTTTTAAGCCTAGTCCTTCGAGGAAGCCGGCCCGCTCTTCGGCCGGAAGCTCGGCGACTTCAGCTTCGACAGCAGCACTGATCACAACAACTTTTGCACTCTCTTTCTGGGCTACGTCGCGAACCTGGGCAATATACTTGTTCGATCCTGTAACGTCTTCCTCGTGCACGTTACAGACGTACATAACAGGTTTGTTCGTCAGCAAATGCATGTCGCGAATCGAGAGTTTATCGTCGTCCCTCTCAATTTTCAAATAGCGCGCGAGACGCCCCTCGAGCAGATGACTCCTGAGGCGCAGACAGAACTCGTGATCCGCCTTGAATTTCTTCTCACCCGTCTTTGCTCTCTTCTCCGCTTCTGCTGTTTTCTTTTCTACGGTATCCAAGTCTTTAAGAATGAGCTCTGTCTCAACCACTTCGATATCGCGCTTCGGATTGACGCTGCCGTCGACGTGTACAACGTTCTCATCGTCAAAACAGCGGACAACATGTGCAATTGCGTCCACATCCCGTATGTGAGAAAGAAATTGATTGCCGAGTCCTTCTCCCTTACTTGCTCCTTTAACAAGGCCTGCGATGTCTACAAATTCTATGGTGGAAGGAACGATTTTCGGCGGCAGATAGATCTTTGCCAATTCCTCCACGCGCGAGTCCGGAACGACAACGACACCGACGTTAGGATCAATTGTGCAGAATGGATAATTAGCCGCCTCGGCTCCCGCCGCAGTTATGGCGTTGAATAGAGTCGACTTGCCCACGTTCGGAAGCCCGACGATACCGCAGTTAAATCCCATTACTCAATTTCAAGAAGTTGGTCACTCGGTGGTTTGAACTGATTTCCCACAAATATACCGAATCGTGTCCGCATATCCAAGGTCGAAGTCATAATTATACAATTCAGGCCCCCTAATTGAATTTCTTGAGAAAGTTCTTGCATAATTATGCATTATGATGTATATTTATTCAGTCTAATTTATTAGCACAGAGGCATCGTAAATGACTGTTTCCATTGTGGGAGCTTCCGGGTACTCCGGGGCGGAACTTCTCAAAATACTCTTGCGCCATCGGGGCGTTAATGTGAAGAAGGTCTTCGCGAACAATAACGCGGGGAAACGCGTTGACGAGATCTATGGAGTTTTTCGCAGTCAGACCAACCTTGTCTACGAGAAGTATTCGCCGGATCAGATTTCTGATTCTGACGTAGTTTTCGTTGCGCTCCCCTCGGGCGATGCAATGCATATCGTTCCCGAAATACTCAAGGCCAACAAGCGCGTGATCGACCTTGGCGGCGACTTTAGATTGAAGGATGCCAGCACCTATCAAAAATTCTACAAACACGAACATGTATCAAAAGAGTATTTAGCACAATCAGTCTATGGCTTGCCGGAATGGAACTGTGAGAAGATTCGCAACGCACAGCTTGTTGCGAACCCCGGATGTTATTCGACAAGCGCGATTCTTCCTCTTGTTCCACTCGTAAAAGAGAATGTCATAGAGGAAAAAGGCATCGTTATAAATTCACTGTCCGGGGTCTCAGGAGCGGGAAGAAGCACGTCGATCGACCTATCATTCTCTGAGGTGAATGAAAGTGTGCGGGCGTACAAAGTCGGCGTGCACCAGCATACGCCTGAAATTGAATCGGTCATCAGCGACGCATCGGGACGCGACGTGACTGTTACGTTCGTTCCGCATCTCATTCCTATTACAAGAGGAATCAATACCAGTATCTGCGCACGCCTAAAACGCACCGCGACTCAAGAGGATATCGCGGCGATATATCAGAAATATTATTCCAAAGCGCCTTTTGTCCGCGTTGACGGCACAGCGATACCGGAAATCAAGAATGTAAACTATACTAACTTTTGTGACATCGGTTTCCGTATCGATGAAATCAATAATACAATCGTACTCATTAGCGTGATCGATAATTTGGTGAAGGGCGCGGCTGGACAAGCCGTGCAGAACATGAATATCATGTTTGGATTCAACGAAACGGAAGGACTTTTATAGGAAGTGAAAAGTGACAAGTTAAATGTTAAAAGAATTAAAGGCGGAATATGCGCGCCATTGGGATTTATGGCTTCGGGCATCCACGCTGGGATAAAGAGAAAGAAAAAAGATATCGCCCTAGTTGTTTCGGAGGTGCCTGCATTTTCGGCGGGAGTCTTCACTCAAAGCAAGACCAAAGCTGCGTGTGTTCTTATTGATCAACGGCAGTTGGAAAGATCAGCATATGCAACCGCAATCCTCGTCAACAGCGGCAACGCGAATGCCTGCACCGGACGACGCGGGATGAACAACGCGCTTCAGTCGATCAAAACCACTTCGTATGTCCTTGGAATTCCGCAATCCCACGTGCTCATATCGTCGACAGGTGTCATCGGTCAATTTCTGCCGATGAAGAAGATACATCGCGGAATTCGTGAGGCGTCAAAGTGCGTCCGCAAAGAAGGAAATATCGATGCAGCGGAAGGAATCTGCACCACCGATACGTTCACAAAGGAGTACGCTCTAGAGGTTAAGCTCGGAGGCGTGCCGGTGCGAATCGGCGGCATTGCGAAGGGTTCAGGAATGATCGCTCCAAACATGGCGACGATGCTTGCCTTTGTAACAACTGATGTGAATATAACGCACTCCCTCCTCCGCAAGGCATTGAAGCATGCCACTGAGACATCTTTCAACAGAATTACTGTCGACGGTGACACAAGCACAAACGATATGGTTCTAGCGCTTGCAAACAGAAAAGCGATGAATGCTCTATTGAAAGAAGACACCCCGGCATACAAACTCTTTTACAGATCGTTCGAGCACGTCATGATCGTTCTCTCAAAAATGATTGTACTAGACGGCGAAGGTGCAACGAAATTCGTCGAGGTTAATGTGTCAGGAGCGAAATCCAGGGAAGATGCCGAAAAAGCGGGCCGAACGATCTGCAACTCAATGCTGGTAAAGACTGCGCTTCATGGAGAAGATGCAAATTGGGGAAGAATTCTTGCCGCTGTCGGCAGATCGGGCATAGACTTCAATCCGGATAATACTGAAATCTTCTTCGGCGGTCTTCGCATTCTCGGCAGGAACTATCGCATCTCGTTTTCAGAAGAGAGGGCAAAACAAATCCTCCAGCAAAAGGAAATTACCATAACAGTCGACCTCCACGGCGGCAAACACTCAGCCACATTCTGGACATGCGATCTTTCGAAAGGGTACGTGGATATTAATGCAAGCTATCGAAGCTGAAGAACATATCAGTGAAGCGTAAGATGTTAGACGTGAGATGAACAAGCAACCGCTTCGTCTGCGTCGCTTTTAACTTCTCACGTCTGACATCTCACATCTAACTCAATGGAAAAATGAAAAAAGAAGAAGTACTTATAGAAGCACTTCCCTACATACAGACGTATGAGGGGAAAACGTTCGTTATTAAGTATGGCGGTGCCGCGATGACGGATCCGCTTCTAAAAGAGACATTCGGAAAAGACGTGACGATCCTTCGCAAGATAGGGATCAACATCGTTATCGTACACGGCGGCGGAAAAGAGATCACGGATATTGCGAAGAAACTCGGCATCGAGACTAAATTTGTGGACGGGCAACGCTACACGGACGAGAAAATGGTGGAAGTTGTCCAAATGGTGCTGGCAGGAAAAATCAATAAAGAAATCGTGAACCTTATCAACCGCAACGACGGAGGCGCGGTCGGGCTGAGCGGCGTGGACAATATGCTGCTCTGCGCTGAAAAGCTCGTTGAGGGAGAAGCAGACCTCGGTTTGGTAGGAAAGGTCACCTCGGTGAATGTTCCCTTCATCGAGTTATTGCTCAAGAACGGAATGATGCCGGTGATCGCTCCGGTCGGCGTCGGAGGCGACGGAACAACCTACAACATCAATGCCGATCTTGCAGCGGGCGCGATAGCTTCCGCATTGAAAGCAGAGAAGCTCGTTTATTTGAGCGACATTGAAGGCATCGTCATCAATAAGAAACGCATTTCTACAATGACGGAAACTGAAGCCGAGCGCCTTATCGAACAGGGAGCGATCTTCGGTGGAATGATTCCAAAGGTGCAGTCAGCTTTTAAGACACTGAACGCCGGCGTAAAGAAAGTACACATCGTCGACGGGCGCATCAAGCACTCCCTCCTACTCGAAATCTTCACCGACGAGGGAATTGGCACGCAAATGATCCGCGAAGGTGCACTCGCGAGACGATAAGGAATAACAGTATGAACAGAGCAAACCGACATTTCACCATAAAAGAGATAATACAATCGCAGCCGATTCCGAGCCAGGAAGAACTCTGCGTGGAGCTGAAAAAACGAGGCTTTGACATTACCCAAGCGACCCTCTCGCGCGACTTGAAGGAACTTGGTGTCGTCCGCATCCATTCGGAAGAGGGGCCGCGGTATGCGCTCACCGCCGAAAGCGAGGAGCGTAAGATGAAATCGCTCATCGGGTTTGAGATCACCAGCATCGACTCCAATGAAGCGATGGTCGTGATTCGCACTTTGCCGGGAAGAGCGCCGGGCGTTGCCTCCTTCCTCGACTCGCTTCACAACCCACACTTTCTGGGGACGGTTGCCGGCGATGATACTGTGCTGGTGCTCCCCTCGTCGATAAAGAAGATTCATAGAACGCTGCAGGACATCAAATATGCGCTTGTGGAACACACCGGGCAAGGATAATTTCAGAAGTGTGCGTGTTCATAGGCAATCGTACGATGGATATGGTAGTGGTACGTTTTAGCGAGATGTAGGACATCTTGGTAATTGACCTAGAAATATTTCTCAAATAGCTACGATTTTTTGAGCAAGATGTCCTACATCTTCTCGGAAAAGGGCAAAGTGTACCACTACCAAGGATCTCAAAGACACAATAACGCAGTAGTTTACTTTGACTCATTACCAACCATAGCATAAGGAAAACGGACTTGAAGAAGGAAAAAATAGCGGTCGCATACTCGGGGGGACTTGACACCTCCGTCATCGTGAAATGGCTCCAGGAAAAATACGATGCAGATGTCATCACCGTAACCGGAGACCTCGGTCAACAGAAAGAGCTTGTTGGCGTTGCAGAAAAAGCATACAAGACCGGCGCCAAAAAGGTATATATTCAGGATTTGAAGAAGGAATTTGTGGAGGAATACATTTTTCCCGCACTCAAGGCGGGGGCATTGTACGAGCACATTTATCCCATGGCAACCGCGCTCGGACGACCGCTCCTGGCAAAGGCGTTGGTTGAAGTAGCCCGTCGCGAAAAATGCACAGCGGTCGCTCACGGCTGTACCGGAAAAGGAAATGATCAGGTACGGTTTGAGGTTACCGTCATGGCACTAGCCCCCGAGTTGAAAGTGCTCGCGCCCCTCCGCACTTGGGAATTCAAGTCACGCGAAGATGAAATTGCCTATTGTGAGAAGCACGGCATCCCTGTTTCCGCCACAAAGAAAAATCCTTATTCCATCGATGAAAACATCTGGGGAACCGCCATCGAGTGCGGAATCCTCGAAGATCCCATGGTCGAACCACCACAGGACGCATATCAGCGGACAGTTTCTCCCGAAGACGCTCCGGACAAGGCGACGTATGTGACAATCGAGTTCAAGGAAGGCGTGCCTGTCGGTCTCAATGGAAAAAAGATGGACAGCGTTTCTATCATTGAAAAATTGAATGAGATTGCCGGGGCGAACGGCGTCGGGAGAATGGATCTGGTCGAGAACAGACTTGTGGGCATTAAGTCCCGCGAGGTGTACGAAGCACCGGCTGCAGTAACGCTCCATTTCGCTCATCGGGAACTCGAACGTCTCACCCTCGACAAAGAAGTTTTCCATTACAAGGTGAAGTTGGCCGACGATTACGCGACAATTATTTACAACGGTCTTTGGTTTTCCCCGCTCAAGCAGGCGCTCGACGGCTTCATCAATGTAACTCAGAAAAACGTCACCGGGCTCGTGAAAGTCCGGATGTACAAAGGTAATCTCACCGTAGGAGGGCGCACATCACCATACTCACTCTATGACACCAAGCTTGCAACGTACACTGTCGAGGATACGTTCGACCATTCAGCGTCGGAAGGATTCATCAAGATCTATGGACTTGGGTTGAAGACATTCTATCGCGTCAACGGGTCGAAAGGCAGAAAAGCTGTGAAGCTCTTGAGGCGGAAAAAGTAGTTCGTGATTTGGATTCTGAATTCGGGTTCAGGCTTTTCGAAAACAAATATGGGCGTATTGCTCTCCCCCCTTCCACGCCGAACTTACTTCGGACGGCATGATGGGGTTACTCTGCGCTTTCACTCCCAATCCGTTCATTCTCGTTTGTATTTTGCCCCTTTTTGGCACTGAAGAGTTCATTCTGGACAGCTCTGATTCAGGATACATGATAATAGAAATCCTGGGGAAGGAAACCTTCCCGGGGATTTTTTGTAGTGGTGGATTTTGTTTCTGATGTAAGTCAGACCCCCAGTGATGCCATGACTTTCTCGCTCAAAACCGGAAGAATTTGGTGGGGTTTATTTCCAGAATAGCGGGAGTCATGGCATCACTGTTCAGAGTAGCCCACTGTATCGTTCGATACTTGACATTACCCTGCGCCTTTTCTATTTTGTCCACAATATTTGCAAAATAGATACAAAATAGATGCGACGGTGCAGAGAACGGCCAAAATCGGTTTGCTGTACGCCAAAGTTCGTTAAGTCAATCGCCAGCCAAAACCATCCTTAATAGGAAAGGAGTCATTCACCATGGAGAACATTTTTAATCTTTTCGCAGAGGACTTGACAGCAACCCTTATCGTCTTTTTGATTCTCTTTGCGGCAATTGCCTACTTCTTCGCAAGAGAGAAATCCGTGGCAGTTTTCTCCGGAGTAATACTTATCGCCCTTTCTCTATTTTATGGTCCATTTGTCTATTTGAAAAAAGCTGTACTCAAATTGGCCGGACATGGCGCGAAGAAGAGAACCGAATTCGAGCAGCCCAAGCAGTATCTGCTCGACAAACTACTCTTCATGCTTCAGGCTCTGTTGGTGATATTATCAATCGCGATACTGGCCGCGGGCATTGTGTCTGGATGGAATCAAACGGTTCCCTCAAAAGAACTTCGAGTGGCCATCAGTACTACGGAGGATGAATTACAGAAAATGAGGATAGAGCTCCGAGAAGTGGAACCAGCTGCGAAACAACTTGAGACTGTGTGGTCCACTCAACGTGATTCTCTGATGAAGGGATACAAGACTGAACGGGCACACATAGGCGAGACGATGATGGCGCAGAACAACGATCTTGCAACACGAATCAATGCGAGCAGCGATACTGCTCAACAAGCGCTCAGTGAAATAAAGTACTACCATGCCCAAAACGAGTACCGCACCAGCCCTTCGGAATACGAACCCATAATGATCGAAATTAAGAATTACCTAGATAGGCAAATCCTGTCGCCAGAGGTCAAGAATCTCCTTCTCAACTACAATGATAATTGGTACGCGCAGGTGCTCGCCCGTTTTGAGACTCGGACACTGTCCGAGGGCCAATTGAGATTTGCTCTTCAACCGGCCTATCACAATCGGCAGCAGAGATTAGACTACCTGAAAGAGACAATCCCTTCTCGAGAAAATGAGCTCGCGCAATTTCGCGCAGAATTAAAATATAACTTCGGGGCTTTAGGAGTGCAGATTCTGTTCACGATCTTCCAGTTTATTCTATTCGTGTGGGTGGTCGGCCTTGTCATAGAATCCCTCGAGCTGACGGTAGACACAGCGGCGAATGTGCAAAAGATCCAAGAACATTTTAAGAACCAATAACTCGTCTTACGCAGAGCATAAAAGCTACGCCACAAAGACTCTAAGACACAAAGAATTTGAATGAGAAACTTAATTCAATTAGGTTATCAACTAAAACATTTTGTTTTTCTTAGTGTCTTTGTCGCTTCTGTCAACCCAAAGGGTTCCTTCGGAAGGGTATCCTCGACGAGTCGTCTACGACCCTACGGGTCGGTAGACCCGTGGGGAGTCGTCGACCTTTGGGAGTGGCAATTTTAAATGCGTTTTGCGTGACTTCAGTCAATAATGTGCGTGGTGTCGTCTGAAAAACGATATCACGAAGTTCGCTCTCTCATATAGGTGTCGTTATGCTCAACTCATAACGACACTTCGCAGGAGGAATAATCGTTCGTAGCTCGTGGCGGAATTCCGTGGCTACTCGAATGTTCCGGCATTGCCTCCCCCGTTATTCCCTCCCTTCCTTCCTTGATATTCTTCGCTAAATCAATTACATTGATACGGGAAAACGAGGTTTTAATTGGAAAATGTTGGTATTTTGACGGCTTTCGTATTTGGTCTGCTCTCCTTTGTTTCTCCGTGCGTGCTTCCGATTGTTCCAGGTTATATTTCGTTTATCTCCGGAGTGTCGCTGGATGAAATGAATGATAAGGACCAGAAGAAGTCTGCGATGCGTTCGATAGTATTGAACTCTCTCTTCTTTATCGGCGGATTTACACTTGTCTTTATCCTTCTCGGTGCGACAGCGACGACCCTCGGAAAGACGTTCAACGAGTATTATTCTGCAATTAGCAAAGCGGCGGGTGCGATCATTATTGTGTTTGGACTGCACATGATGGGGTTGTTCAGAATACGCTTTCTGAATTACGAGAAGAGATTTCATGTCGGGGAGAAAAAGCTCGGAATATTCGGCTCGTTCCTCGTGGGGAATGCGTTCGCATTCGGTTGGACACCGTGTATCGGCCCGGTTCTTGCGGCGATATTGGTCATCGCGAGCCAACAGGACACCGTCTACAAGGGCATCGCGTTGTTGACGAGTTATTCTCTCGGGCTCGGGATCCCATTTTTCTTGACGGGGATCAGCATCAACATCTTCTTCAACATGTTCAACAAAATAAAGAAGTATTTTCACGCCATCGAAATTGTGGGCGGCGCGATGTTAGTTATCCTCGGCCTGCTCATCATCACGAATTATCTGACAATTATCGCCGCATATTTTTCGCGCTGGTTTCCATTTCTCAATGAACTGTCATAACGACATAAGCAAAGGACGAACACTGAATGGTTAAGAAAACAAAATCACTGGATGAAGTGACGATTCGATTTGCGGGAGATTCAGGAGACGGAATGCAATTGACGGGGACGCAATTCACGAACACGTCTGCGATCATGGGAAACGATCTCAGCACACTCCCCGATTACCCGGCAGAAATTCGCGCTCCGCAAGGAACGCTCTTTGGCGTGAGCGGATTCCAAATCCACTTCGGAAGCACGGAGATCAACACACCGGGCGACCAGTGCGATGTTCTTGTGGCGATGAATGCTGCGGCGTTGAAAGTGAATCTTCGCAGCCTTGTCGATGGAGGCGCCATTATTGTCAACACAGACGGCTTCAACGATAAGAATCTCAGACTCGCCGGCTATGAATCGAATCCGCTGGCTGATGCTTCGCTCTCGAAATACCAGCTCTTTCAGGTCGACATTACAAAATTGACGGCCCTTGCCTTGGCGGATATGAATCTGCCGACAAAAATCGTCGACAGGACGAAGAACTTTTTTGCTCTTGGGATGATGTATTGGATGTACAACCGCTCCGTCGATACGACGGTCGAGTGGATCCGGTCAAAGTTCAAGAGCAAGCCCGACATCGTCGAAGCCAACACGCGTGTGCTGAAAGCCGGGTGGAGTTTTGCAGAGACGACCGAAATCTTCAACGTTCGATACGATGTGAAGGCTGCATCTCTGCCGCGCGGGAAGTACCGTAACATCACCGGCAATACTGCCGTGGCGTTGGGGCTTGTGGCTGCAGCGAGCAAAGCGAAGCTAGACCTTTTCCTCGGCAGCTATCCTATCACGCCGGCGAGCGATATCCTTCACGAGCTGTCGATGTACAAAGAGTTTGGCGTGAAGACTTTTCAAGCAGAAGATGAAATTGCCGCGATCACAAGCGCGATTGGCGCGTCGTTCGGCGGCGCGTTGGCAGCAACAACCACAAGCGGCCCGGGTGTTGCATTGAAAACCGAAGCCATCGGGTTAGCGTTGATGGTTGAGCTTCCACTCCTCATCGTCAACGTCCAGCGTGGCGGTCCGAGTACCGGTCTTCCGACTAAAACGGAACAAGCAGATTTACTTCAAGCGCTCTACGGTCGCAACGGCGAGGCACCGGTTCCCGTTCTCGCGGCGTCAACGCCGAGCGATTGTTTCAACACAGTTTTCGAAGCTGCACGAATCGCCTTGAAGTTCATGACTCCGGTTATGGTGTTGTCCGACGGATATCTCGGCAATGGATCAGAGCCCTGGCTGCTACCAAACGTTAAAGACCTTCCGGACATCTCGCCGAAATTCAGGTCCGATCCGAACAATTATCTCCCCTATTTACGAGACGAAGCGACACTCTCGCGCGAATGGGCGATTCCCGGAACACCCGGGCTAGAGCATCGTATCGGCGGTTTGGAAAAACAAGATAAGACCGGAAACGTAAATTACGAGCCGGAGAATCACGAAAAGATGGTTCACCTGCGCGCCGAGAAAGTGGAACGGGTGGCAAACGATATTCCTCCCGCGAAAGTCGAAGGTGATGAAAAAGGCGACTTGCTTGTCGTTGGCTGGGGTGGAACCTATGGCGCCATTCGCTCCGCTGTAGAGGCAAAGCGGGCGGAAGGAAAATCGGTTTCGCATCTCCACTTGCGATATGTGAACCCCCTTCAGAAAAACGTGGGAGAACTTCTCTACAATTTTAAGCACGTGCTTGTCCCGGAAATAAATTTGGGACAGCTCATTAAGGTGCTTCGATCGAAATACCTGGTACCGGCGGTCGGGCTTAACAAAATCCAAGGACAGCCGTTCAAATCTTCAGAGATTGAAGAAAAAATAGACGCAATATTGGGAGGCAAATAAGCATGAGCGTTCTTGTTGAAGAAGTTGTTTCGAACAGCGAACCACCCGCCGTAAAGTATACGGCAAAAAATTTTCAATCCGATCAGGATGTGCGATGGTGCCCGGGCTGCGGCGATTATTCTATCCTTGCACAAGTGCAGCGCATCATGCCAGAGTTGAATGTGAAGAGAGAGAACACCGTATTCGTTTCGGGCATCGGCTGTTCGAGCCGGTTTCCGTATTACATGGATACGTACGGATTTCACAGCATTCACGGGAGAGCCACCGCGATTGCGTCGGGCTTAAAGCTTGCGCGGCCCGAACTATCCGTTTGGGTTGTTACGGGCGACGGCGACGGACTGAGTATTGGCGGCAATCATATGATTCATCTCATCCGGCGCAACATCGACATCAACGTCATGATGTTCAACAATCAGATCTACGGGTTGACGAAGGGGCAGTATTCGCCCACTTCTGAATTCGGTAAAGTGACAAAGTCGACGCCGATGGGTTCGATTGATTATCCGTTTAATCCGGCCAGTTTGGCGCTCGGCGCAAGCGGCACATTCGTGGCACGGACAATGGATCGGGACCCGAAACATCTGCAGCAGATCATCAAGCGTGCGGCTGAGCATAAAGGCACATCGTTCGTCGAGATCTATCAGAATTGCAACGTGTTTAACGATGGTGCATTCTTCACACTCACGGAAAAAGAATCAAGAGATGAAAACGTCGTTTATCTCGAACATGGCAAGCCTCTGCTGTTCGGCAAGGAAAAGGATAAAGGAATCCATTTGGACGGCTTCACGCCGACGGTCGTTTCGTTAAAAGGCGGAAAATATTCCGTCAACGATCTGATCATCCATGATGAGAACAATTCCACCCTGGCGTTCATCCTCGCAAACATGACGTACAATCATGCATTGCCGCGACCAGTCGGTATCTTTCTCAGCATCGAACGTCCGACGTACGAATCTCAGATGACCCGGCAGATTCAGGTGGCTATTGAGAAACGGGGCGTTGGAGACCTTGAAAAGCTCTTAGGTTCCGGCGATACCTGGACGATTTAACGGCCAAAAGGCAGTATTCAGGAAAGAGAAGTAGATCGAAGGTGTGGCGTTCGGTACATCGTGGACTCACACCTTTTTTATTATTAGCACACCCTTTGTGCAAGCGCCATTTCAAATAAATATTCTTGTGCCTGCCCTACATTCAGTCATGCTGAGCGAGGCCGCGACAGCCTCCTTCGACGCGCTTCGCTTGCTCAGACCTTATGTTTAAAATAGTGCAAGCCTCAAAGCAGTTGTGTAGATTTCAGTGTCAACCAAAAACCCACAACAA
>JAGVPT010000200.1 GCA_020052095.1 Bacteroidota bacterium
CAAATCAAGAAGCGAGTTATTCATTGGATTCTCCTGCATTGTGGTCGACTCCAATGTACGACGCTTTTTAATCACTTTTGCGTAACATCACTTATTAAGTCCATCTACCGTTCCAATCCAGATAAAACCTCTCTTGTCTTGAATAATTGCATTCACAGAAAGGGAGGAGAGCCCTTGTTCAGTGGAAATTCGTTCGACTGAAATATTTTCGCCCGACCATCCCGAAGGTTGGGAATTGAGTTCTTGTGTGAAAACAATACCAAGTACGAGCAAAGCATTGCAGAGGCGAATCCCTGCGCGAGCAACTATTGCAGTCGAATTATGTGCAACGAGAAATGAGAGGAAAAGCGCGAATGAATTACTGGATGTCATCTGCTGGCCCATCTTCAAAAAAATCAATTATGGTCCATCATAATTGCCAGCAACTTACATATTTGACCTATACTTAGCAACAATAAAAAAAGGGCCGGCCGGCCCTTTTTGTCATAATCTTAATTAGATATTCACCGCAACAACAGCATTTTTTTGGTTTGACTGAATGAACCTGCCTCGAGTTTGTAAAAATACATTCCGCTCGAAACTCCGCTCGCGTTCCAATGTAATTCCTTCGATCCCGCAGATTGTTCTTTGTTCACCAGCGTCGTCACTTCATGTCCCAGTAGGTCGTAAATCTTCAGCCTCACATAAATCCCCCTTTGTAAAGGGGGATTAAGGGGGATTTGATAACTGATCACTGTGCTCGGATTGAACGGGTTGGGATAGTTCTGTTCAAGGGTAAACTTAGCCGGCGTTTCTGACGCGGTGCGACGCACATTGACGACCTTCTTTGCACGTGCAATAGTGAGCTTCGGCTGCGCCGGCTGATTCATCCCGGGTGCCGATCCAATGTAACAGAAAACGGAGCCGTCGCTAAAACGGATCACGCTCGGGTCGAGTTTCATCATTCCGTCGCCAACGGTGTCGGCGATGATGAGCTTCGTTGTCAACGTATCGAAGTGCAAACCGTCTCTGCTGTCGGTGAATGCGACTCCCGATTTAGCGCTCCCCGGCGTATTAAAACCTGTCCGGTGATATAAACGAACCCCGCCAACAGTCAGGTACACCGGTTGTGGATCAACGTCACCTCGGCGTAAGATATTGCCGCTCGATTCTCCAATCCATGTCCAGCCCCAGTCGCTCGAGATCGCCGTACGCGCGCCGTTCGTTCGGTAAAAATCGCCGACGTAGTACATACGCCACACTGAATCTTTCACTTGCGCAAGCGATGCAACACTTGAGATCGAATCATCTATGGTCCCGGGTTGGTAGCGGATCCCGCTCTCCTTTGTCCAGGCAAGACCATCAGTCGATATCCAGCTTTCGATGTGGCTTTTGTGTCGCTGTTGAGTACTGCCCGCTGAAGGAGTCTCGCCTAAAAAACGAATCTTTCCATCCGGCAGGTAGATGAACGACCCATCCGGTCCATGCGCGGGGGCAATCCCGCGTTGATCGTATATTGTGCCATTGTTTCTGACGAAAAAAGACCCCGGCTGACCGCTACCGGAGTAACTGAGAAGAACATCGTTGCTTGAAGTAATTCCGATAACCGGCACACCCCCGCCTGCCACGAGTGCGGTTGTGTCGTAGATGAAGTCCGTTCCTTCGTTGGGTTCTAGGGTAAAGAACGGTTTCCAGTTGGAAGTTCCCGTCGGGAGAGATGTCTGCGATGTGAGGGTGTAGGAAACGAAAAACAGAAACAACGAAAGTTGCTTCATAGATGCGGGGATGATGGTAAGCAGAGAAATTCTGAATTTAGCGATTCTTATTCTTTACACCCTTTCAAAACGCATCACTTGGCCAACATCATCTTTCTTGTCTCAATGATATTTCCTGCCTGCAAACAGCACAGGTAAATACCGCTTGCCAGGCTGCTCCCGTTAAACGTCACCGCATAGTCTCCGACCGGCAATTCAGAATTGACGAGCGTTGCAACCTCACGACCGAGAAGATCAAAAACCTTCAACGAAACAAATCGAAATTCGGCGATCGTAAATTGAAAATTGGTTGTCGGGTTGAAAGGGTTAGGATAGTTTTGTGATAGAAAAAATCGCGTAGGATTGATTGTTGCAGTGCGCTCGACATTCGTCGGCTTCTCGAAAAAAGCGAGAATCTTTTTCATCATCGCTGTGCGGATACTTTCCGGATACACGGTTTCAAACGGGAAACCGAGGTTGACAACTTTTCCCGTCTGGGATCCACCGGGAAATATTCCTTCATAAGACACTCCGGCATAATTCGACGCCACCCCCGTATACGCCAGGCAGTCCATACCTCCGTTGACGCCGTTGATAACATCGGGCCACTTCACGTTGATTGTTCCCTGTGTACCGTTATCAAAACTCATCACTCCCAACCCATCAAAGATGAGGCCGGAGACGGGTTCCACCTTGTAATAGACTCCCGACTGTCCGTTATTCGGAGCGTCGGCAACATATTGTGCCTTAAGAAATTGCTGAGAGAAGACCCTGTCCGAAGCCGACCCCTTGTAATCCAGATCCCATGCGATCTCGGAACCGGAGACAAGCAACTTTCCCCCATTCTTCAAAAATGTTCTTACGGTTTCCTGTTCTGCCGTGCTGAAAGTTTCATCTGCTGTGCTTTCGTCCCCAAGAATGTAGTCGACGATCTGATACGGCAAAAGAGGCACGAGCCCCCTTACCACAGCTTCGTTCGTCGCGGAAGATACGGCATATCCGTTCGCCGTGAACGCTCTGGCGTGCTGCCGAATAAAATTGTACGTATTACCCGCAGATGGTCTGTCAAAGCCGTTGACGATCAAGACTTTCGGCGGAACTGCGGAAGGAACCGCGGCGAGCACCTCTGACTGCGGAGAGTAGCCGGCCGAGTTATAGGTTCTCAATCGAATAAAGTAGAGAGAATCATTTTTCAACCCCGTAATAACGGGGTTACTTTTTGAAATGTCCGACGAATCTGAAAACGCCACACCGTCTCCACCGAGATATGCAGTGCAGTTTGTGGTATCGTTGTCAAACGTGATATTGACGCGCAGGCTTGTTTCGCTTTCATTGGTGATGCCGAACGATTTTGGCGCTGGCGGAGGCAACGGTGAACCGGAGTCGGCAGGAGTGGGATATCGTGCAATCGGTATGAGTCCCTCATCGCTCAACAACCCGGCAAGATTTGGGTCGTTCAGGACTTCCGTGACAGTTTTGTCGACTCCATCGACTTTCATGGCGAGTTGGACGAGACGAATGCCATGGCTGTAATCGGCGTAGGTGTCTCCATGTCCAGTGTACAGGGGTTGAATGGGCACGCCGTTCAATTGATGCCAGCCGTAGATCGCTACTTTTCCGGTCGGCGTCGGATTGTTGATCTTGTTTGTGACCACGATATCTTTCTTGTGTCCGCCGACGAGCGCTCCGAGAGGATGACCTGAAAGCTGCTCCTTTCTCAATTGCCAGACGGAATCATTGTGCTGTTTGAAGACAGGTACCGTTATCATCGCACCGCTTGGGGGAATCGGCTGCGGCCGCAATTTGACAGCCGCTGTTGCATAGATACCGTCCACCATTTTCTTTGTTGGAAGATTACATTGAAGCTTGTTTGCTATCCGTTGAGCGAGCGTTGGCGTCATCGGCATCAGGAAGTAGTCGTCATCTGCACCGATCGCCACGTACTCCGGAGTAACGTAGTATGTAGCGGTATGATTCGTGCCACTGATCGTTGCATTCACCGTCACAGGCGAGAGCGTTCTCATGAAGTCCGGAATATTCCCCGTCACCACCTGCGTGTAAATTGCATTCTCGCGGTCCTGTAAAGAAAGGGGCGTAATCATCGAGACGAATACACTTTCTTTCAATGCATTCGCCGGACGGGGCGGAATGTTCAGAACTTGTGCGGGAAGACTTTGGAGGGAAAGTGAGGCGACGGCGGCAAATAGAATTAGGAATTTTTTCATAGGCGTCCCAGGACAAGTATTCAATTCGGGATGGTGGGCGGCCCTATTTGCCTTACGTCGGCATATTGAGACTCAAGAACTGCTATGAAAATACACTTATCTTTGAACTATGCGGCTTCGTTGAGTTCCTGCACAGTGACTTTGAGTCCAAGCGATTCTAGCCTGTGTATGAGA
>JAGVPT010000061.1 GCA_020052095.1 Bacteroidota bacterium
AGCGACAGACAAAAAGAGGGCACTCTTTGAACAATCTCGTTTCAAAAAATTCTCGAAAATGATTTTTCTACCAATACTCTTGGTTTTTTCAACAGCCTGTTAGTACTGTGTTGGTCCCGATAGTGTTGTTGCCGAACAACCAGATTTCATTCTTGCCGTCGCCGTCCGCATCCGCTCTGGCAGAGGTTGGCGTTGCGAAATCTCTGCCGCCGGAGAACTTGCTGGTCTTAAGGGCGTATTCAGCAACGGGTGCGGAGAAGGCTCCTTCAAATGTCCCGGAAACTGAAATGATTCGAACGTAGTCGTCGTCTACGCCCGCAAATCCAAATCCTAAGTCAATGATTTCATCCTGTGCGTCTTTGTCAACATCTTTAGCAAGAAAATTCTCCGGTCTAAAGTTCACTTCGCCGGGGTCGGGAGCGGCAATGTAGGGACCGAGAAATTTTCCCGAATCTGGACGCCACTCGTACACATGGTACCCGCGGCTCTAATCGGAAACTGTCCTGCCAATAGGATAGATAATCTCCATATTGCCGTGTTTATCAAGATCTCCGTGATGAACATCGCGTGGTTCGCTCGCATACGCAGAGATCCTTGGCTTTGGGCATACCTGTTTTATTTCCATCGTATCATTGCCTGTCACTTCCGTTGGAGGTGGACACCGCGATGAAGGCCAAAAATAATGCAATATTTAGTCTTCTCATTGGACTCCTCTGATGGTTTATAATCTGCATTTTCTTATCTGAGTGCACCCAAGAACATATCAATGTAAGCTATGCTTTTCAGCATATACTGGCAATATTGCAAAGAGCGGTGATCAAAGGGATAGGGACAGAGACTTTGATTTCTCGAGCTTCTAGTGCCATCCGATTACGGGGTAATCGCAAGAAAGAATTTTAATCTGGAGCCGTTCCTTCTCTTCGTGAACCAACATAGGCGACCCCAAGCCGCGTATAGGGAATAAATGGCCACTTTCTCTTATGACAGAAGCCCTATTCCGTGGATGCGTAATAGGGCTTCTGCCTGCCTCGAGCCTAGAGAGCGCCAAACCAATGATCTATTGATACTGCAAATAAACTGTCCCGCTCCCAGTACATCCCCCGCCGGCGTTCGTGCGCATTTTGCTTTCCGCCCCCTCCCCCGTAATAACGTCATGACAGATATAGATGGAGATCACATCTCCAGCGCCGGCTGTGAAGTTCTGAGTGAGATTGTATCCGTTACCGAAATGGTCACGCAATATTCTCACCCCGTTTTTCTTAACTTCGGTTAAATAGGATCCGTCCGATATAGTTCCTACCGAACTAGTAGTTATTGTAAAAGCGCCGGGAGGCCCTCCGCTGGCTACAACGTCACTCGTTGTTATCGTATAATAGGCGATACTAGTGCCATTGCATTCAGTGGTGCATGGGACCGTGTACGAAAAAAATGTTTGGTTCGCTATTAGCAGAGCCGCAGAAATTAGAAAACAAAAGCACAATAAAAGCACTAACTTGGACTTTTTCATAATTGGACTCCTCTGATTATAAGTGTGGAAATCCTCCCTAGGCGGGAAGAGGCATCGAGTTGGATCGACAATCTGTCATTGACCGCCCATCACTCTCCAACAACATATAGAACCGTCTGTTGAAAGTCAACCACTTTTTCCAAACCACTTTTTCCAAATAATGCAACGATTGAATTCGGTTTCACCTTTCACTAAATTATGCTGATTGAACAAATGGCATTCCTTCTGACAAAAGCACGAATTGTTAAAGTGATTGATCTTCTTGAGGTCAACCTCGGCGTTCCCCGCCAGAAGAAAGCGCGTACTGATCCTCTTGACATGCTAATCGGAACGCTGCTTTCTCAAAATACGAACGACCGCAATAGTCATCGCGCCTATCGTAAGTTGAGAAGCAGGTTCCCAACATGGAAAAAAGTTGCCGGTGCCCCTGTAGGCGCAATTGCGTCGGCGATCAGAGTCGGAGGGATGAAAAATCAGAAGAGCAAACGCATAAAAGCGTTGCTGAAGAATATACTTGAGAAGAACGGGTCGTACAGTCTCCGCGTATTAAAAGGAATGAACGACAATGACGTAATTGAAATGCTCACGTCGTTTAATGGAATCGGGTACAAAACCGCCGCATGCGTTCTTCTCTTTTCCTTGCGACGGGAAGTATTTCCCGTCGACACACATATACACCGCATCTCTAATCGCCTGGGTTTGGTTGAAACGAAGACGCCGGAGAAGACATTTGAGGCCATGAAGCCCCTCGTCCCAAAAGGAAAATCTTATTCATTCCACACGAATCTTATCAGGTTTGGGAGGACGGTATGCATCGCTCAGAGACCACGCTGCGGTCAATGCCCATTATATGACGAATGCGTCTTTTCCCGAAAGGAAATGTATGCATCGGCAAAGCACCCGGTTTCGTCCCGCCGTAACACGGATTTCATGTTGCTCGACGAAATTTGATTTTTTCGTTCGCTAGCAATATGATAAGATCTCGCCGGAAAGACTCGCCAAAGCAACCTGTTCGTTGACATCCCATCCATAAATTTGTATTTTTGACACACCCTAGCGACTCGGTCGAAAACCCAGTATTTGCCGCTGCCAACCCAAAGGGTTCCCTTGGAAAGGCATCACTTTGTGAAAAGTCACTAGAGACACGAAGAAAAATGATTTGATTTTGTTACCTTTTGTCAAACTTCGTGACTTTGTGTCTTCGTGGCACCGCTTTTCGACCGGACTTCTAGGTGACTTATCGCATCTATTAATTTTAATCCTGCTATCCCTCTGAACTTAGAAAACATCAAACGTATACTGGTTATCAAGCTCCGTGCAATCGGCGATGTCTTGCTTTCCACTCCGGTAATTCAAAATTTGCACGAGCACTTTTCTGAAGCGCAAATTGACTTTCTGGTCGATGAGTTTGCGTCAGGTGTGGTTGCCGGAAATCCATGGATAACAGAGGTCATTACCTTCAATAGAGAAAGAGATTCGAGCACCGGCACCATACTACGAGTTCGAAAAAGAAGGTACGACCTCGTCATCGATTTGTTCTCTAATCCACGCTCGGCCATCATTGCCGGGTTGAGCGGTGCCCGGATTCGTGTCGGGTATCCGTTTCGATGGCGAAAGTATGCGTACAATATTCTCGTCCCTCCCCGTGGCGGCGAGGTCCATAATGTCGACTTCAACCTGGACGCCCTGCGCCATCTTGAGATCCCCGTGCATCATTTCCGGCCGCTCTTTCCTCTCAACGACGAGGCAAAGCAATTCGCCTCTGAATGGATCGGCGCAAACCAACTTGACGGAAAGCTGATCGTCGGCATGAATCCGAGCGGAGGCTGGTACACCAAACGGTGGGGACCAGATCATTATGCGCGCTTGGGCGATGTGATTGCTGAAAAATATCACGCGTCGATTATCCTACTGTGGGGACCGGGCGAGGAAGAAGATGTTCGTTCGATTCACCGGAAGATGAAGTCTACTTCCCAGATAATTCCTCGGACGTCGTTGAAAGAACTCGGCGCGATTATCCGGCACTGCGCGTATGTCGTGAGCAATGATTCTGGCCCGATGCATATCGCAGCATCGCTGGATGTCCCGACGTTAGGAATCTTTGGACCGACAAATCCTTATTTGCAGGGCCCGTACGGGAAGGACCATCGATGGATAAGGAATGAGGGGATTGAATGCCTTGCGTGCAATCTCACATCGTGCCCAATTGGAAACATCTGTATGACTCAATTGGAGACATCCCGAGTAATGGAGGCCTTCAACGGGCTCGTCCTGGAATCGAAAAAGCAAAAACAGTCTGATGTTCATCAATCGTAACTACTCAGCCACCCCGTAGAAAACACGGGGTAAACTCCGGCACCAAGCTGCCTGCCGAAGTGCTTCGGCACGCAGGCAGGGGCACAAAGAAAATTATGGAATACATGCCTCTTTCAGAGTGTGAAGAAGAAATAGCAAAGGCCATTGTACAAGCAGCATACATCGTTCGTAAGAATTTGGGACCGGGATTGCTGGAAAAGATTTATGAGGTATGCTTTTGCCACGAGCTTTTGAAAATGGGCTTTCACCCGCACCGTCAAGTCAATCTTCCCATAACGTATGATGGAATTGTCTTTGACGAAGGATTGCGACTTGACGTGTTGGTTGATGATCTTGTTATCTGTGAACTCAAAGCAGTTGATGAAGTAAAGCCTGTGTGGGAGGCTCAAC
>JAGVPT010000225.1 GCA_020052095.1 Bacteroidota bacterium
GACGCTTAGTTCTTTACGTGCACGGCTACTACTTATTCCAGGTGAACTTGTACATTCAGGTAATCGTCCCGTGCTAAAGTTGCCTACGCATTTTCGCGACAAGGATGCTGTCATCTATGCCTTACTTAAGATTTCTAAACTCAATTTTTAACCCTTTTTCACGCAGGATTCAGGATATATAGAAGCCACTATTGGATGCCGCACACTGATGTTCTCTGCATAACCCATTCCAGTTGGGATGGTCCGAAGCGTATTCGTCATAATCTTATGCGTGAGTATTCAAAGCGCGGACATCGGGTTGTATTCGTGGAAGCGTGGATGACGTGGATAAAGCTTTTTCGAGGAACGCAATACTGGCGATTTGCTTTCAACTTCCTTCGTCCCCCCACCCGAACAGAAGAGGGGATCTATGTGGCAAGCATGCCTCCGCTCTTCCCCGGCGGCGAGTGGGTCAAGTTCATCAGCGCTTTGAACTGGAATATCGTTCGCTGGTGGTTGAAACGTTCTGTCCTTCGAAGACTTTCTCTCAAGAATCCCCGGCTCTTCATTTTTTCAAATACCGCGGCAAACCTCGTCGGAAAATTTGATGAATCTCTTTCCATCTACTTCTGCAACGACCCCTTCAAGCAAATATTCGAATACCCATCCGCGTATGCGAACCTTGATCGAATGGAGAATGAATTGACATCCCGCGTGGACGTGGTATTCGCAGTATCGGAGAAATTGGTCGACGAACGGAAACAGTTCAACGCAAACACATTTCTCATTCCACATGCAGCGAATATCGAATTGTTCGAAAAAGCGATGGATCCTTCGCTGACAATCCCCCCCGACATTGCACGGTGTCCGAAACCGGTCTTCGGCCATGTCGGCGTGCTTAATGTCCGTATCGACATTGAATTAATGCAGGAGCTTGCCCGAATGATGCCCAAAGCATCGTTCGTCTTCGTTGGTCCGGTCATCGAAGTTAATGCTGAGTATCGTGCACAACTGGAATCTCTAAGGAAGTTCAAGAATATTTTCTTTCTCGGAGATAAGAAGGAAGAAGAGCTTCCAGCCTATCTTAAAGGCATCGACGTCTGCATGGTTCCGTACGTGCGAAACGAATTTACGAAATACATTAAAGCCAATGCAAAATTCTTCCAATATGTAGCTTCCGGCCGTCCCGTTGTCTCGACCATCGGTCCGCCGGATTTCGAAGATGACATTGTTATTACTGCAACAACGCCGGTTCAGTTTGCGGAGGCGCTTCGAAAAGCGTTAAGCCTGAAGACACATGAACATTTGCTTAAGCGAAAACGCCTCGCCGTCCAGCACACATACGGCGCGCGGGTAGATGAGATGGAAAGAATATTTGAGACTCTGAAGCAATGAGCCGCACTATTCTCCATATCGTCGGCGCACGTCCACAGTTCGTAAAATACTTTGCGGTGTCGAGCGCAATTCGTGCAATTGCCGCGGCACACTCTGAGTCAATCAGCGACGTTCTCGTCCACACGGGCCAGCATTACGATTACTCGATGTCAAAAATATTTTTTGACGAACTCGGGATCAAGGAGCCGGAATTCCATCTTGAGGTCGGCTCCGGACCGCACGGGGAGCAGACCTCGAAGGTCCTGCAACGTTTTGAAGAAACATTGATGGAAGTGAAACCGGCATGCGTCCTGGTGTACGGCGACACGAACTCCACGCTTGGCGGTGCGCTTGCGGCAGTCAAGCTCCATATCCCGGTGTGTCATGTCGAAGCCGGGCTTCGCAGCTACAATAAATCTATGCCCGAAGAAACCAATCGCATACTCACCGATCACTGTTCCACTCTCCTCTTTTGCCCGAGCAACAGCGCAGTCGATTCGTTACGGAAAGAGGGCTTCACGAAGATCGTGAATAACGGCAAGCTCGTTTCAGAGCATAGCGTTGGGCACGAAATTGTTCCCTCAACAATAACTATCGATACTCCTCTTGTCGTAAATGTCGGCGATGTGATGTACGATGTTCTTCTCCATGCCACGGCCGTCGCCGAGAAACGCTCTGCAATCCTTCAACAGTTACAACTTACACCAAAGAAATACTTCCTCCTCACACTCCATCGCGCGGAAAACACCGACAACCCTCAGCAGTTTGAGGAAATTATGAGCTTCGTCAATACAATATCCGCGGGAAGCCCGGTCATCTTCCCAATGCATCCGCGAACAAAAAATGTCTACGAGCGAAGCAGTAAGAAGTTTGGCCGCAATGTCCGCATCATAGAGCCTGCCGGTTACTTCGACGTGCTGACGCTCCTGAAAAACTCCACGCTCCTCCTCACTGATTCCGGCGGCATGCAGAAGGAAGCGTATTGGCTGCAAACACAGTGTATCACGCTGCGAAAAGAAACGGAATGGGTGGAAACGCTTGAAGGAGGTTGGAACACGTTGTACGCAAATTTCACTCATCGCACTCCCCCATCGAACCGCCAATCGCCCGCCTACGGCGATGGGAAAGCGGCCGAAAAGATAATTGCTGTACTCCATAAACTACTCTGAGCACGATTTATGAGTATTCAAGAACAATCAATCGGTCTTATCGGCCTTGGAAACTGGGGAAAGAACATCTTACGCACGCTTCACGAACTAAAAGCCCTTCGACAAGCATGTGATACAAGCGCGGCTGTTGTCGCCAGGCATCGGGAAAATTTTTCTGACGTAGACTTCACAAACTCCGTCGACGAGTTGATCAATAATCCCGACGTCAAAGCGGTGGCAATTGCGACTCCTGCCGTTGCACACTACGAAATTGCACGCAGGGCTCTTCTTGCAGGCAAAGATGTCTTTGTGGAAAAGCCCATCGCCCTCTTCTCCCGCCACGCCAGGGAACTCGACCAACTCGCTCGGGACAAGAAAAAGATTCTCATGGTCGGACATCTTCTGCTGTACCATCCGGCGATCAGAAAAATCAAAGAGCTTATCACGAACGGCACAATCGGCAGACTGCAGTACATTTATAGCAATCGGCTGAATCTTGGCGCGATCAGGAAAGAAGAAAATATTCTCTGGTCTTTTGCCCCTCACGACATTTCCGTCCTCCAATACCTCATCGGAGAAAATCCTGTCGATGTTCGATGTAGCGGCAGCATTTTTCTTCAGCCGGGCATCCACGACGTCACGTTGACGACGTTGCGGTATCCACAGAACGTCCATGCACACATCCATGTGAGCTGGCTTCATCCCTTCAAGGAACACCGTCTTGTCGTTATCGGCGATAAGAGCATGGTCGTGTTCGAAGATTCCAAATTTGACCATAAACTCATTCTCTATCCAAAAGGCATCGATTGGGTCGAAGGCCAGCCTCGAAAACGCGAAGGCGCGTTCCAATCCATCGACTACAGCACGGATGAACCACTAAAGCAAGAACTTCTTCATTTCATCGAGTGCATCACCAAGCGAACACAGCCTCTCTCGGACGGAAAGAATGGAATCAAAGTCCTTGAGATTCTGGAACAAGCGCAATCCGATCTGGAAAACAAGAACCCCAAGGAACCGCACATGAGCATCGCAGACGAGAAAGAGAATCAGAAAAAGTATTTCGTGCATCCAACTGCCACTGTCGATGAAGGATGTGAAATCGGGGAGAGAACAAAAATCTGGCACTACAGTCACGTTCAGAGCGGATCAAAAATAGGATCCGGATGTTCGATCGGACAAAATGTGAACGTCGGCAATAACGTCCGCATCGGCAACTTCGTAAAGATTCAGAACAATGTCTCAGTGTACGAGGGCGTCGAGCTTGAGGACTATGTATTCGCCGGCCCTTCGATGGTCTTCACGAACGTGTTGAATCCACGTTCGGAGTTTCCGCAACGCGGGAGCGAGCATTACCACCGCACGCTCGTCAAATACGGCGCGTCGATCGGCGCGAACGCTACGATCATCTGCGGCAACACTATTGGACGGTTTGCATTTGTCGGCGCGGGGGCTGTCGTGACAAAAGATGTCCCCGAATACGCTCTTGTGGTCGGCTCTCCCGCGCGCGTCCTCGGCTGGATGTGTCGCTGCGGCACGAGACTGAAATTTAAAGGAACGGCGGCCCAATGTACAAAATGCGGACGAAAGTATGAGAAGAAAAAAGACCTTGTCAAATGCACAAAGGACGTCGAAGTAGGGAAGTGATCACGGAAAACGCACCTCATCTAAGGAATAAGATCTTATGACGATTGCCGCGACGAAAAAAATAGACTTCATCGATCTCAAAGCTCAACAACGCCGTATTCGTGCCTCTCTCGAACAACGAATCACGAAAGTAATGGATCACGGCGCCTATATTATGGGACCCGAAATCGCGGAGCTTGAGGAGAAGCTTGCGAAATACGTCGGCATGAAGCACTGCGTCGCGTGCGCAAGTGGCACCGATGCGCTCCTGATGCCGCTTATGGCGTACGACATCGGCCCGGGCGACGTCATTTTTACTTCGCCCTTTACCTTCATTGCAACCGCAGAAGTCATAGCACTCTTGGGCGCAGGCGTTGTGTTTGTAGACATCGACCCGCGGACATATAATATCGATCCCGTAAAGCTCGATGAAGCCATTCAGAAATTTGTCAAGAGTAATTCGGGCAAGAAGGCAAAAGGAATTATTCCTGTCGACCTTTTTGGTCAGACAGCGGACTATGATCCGATCGAAACAATTGCAAAAAAATATGGACTGTTTGTTCTTCAGGATGCCGCGCAGTCGTTCGGCGGAACGTATAAAGGAAGAAAGGCCGGCAGTTCAGGGAATGTTGGTGCGACATCATTCTTTCCGGCAAAGCCCCTTGGCTGCTACGGCGACGGAGGTGCGATCTTCTGCAACGACGACGCGATGATGCAGAAACTGCGTTCAATCCGAGTCCATGGACAAGGAAGCGACAAGTACAATAATATTCGCATTGGCATTAACGGACGATTGGACACGATGCAAGCGGCAGTCTTGCTCGCAAAAATGGAAATTTTTGATGAAGAGATCAGGCTGAGGAACAACATCGCGTCCCGGTACTCTGATCAATTGAAAAACAATGTCCTTACGCCGTTCGTGCAACCGGAATGCATGAGCGTCTGGGCGCAGTATTCGATTCTCGCCGATCATCGGGATGAAATGCTGAAGAAACTGAAGTCGCGCGGCGTTCCTACGGCAGTGTATTACCCGAAGCCGCTTCATTTGCAGGATGCATTCCGCGATCTTGGATACAAGCGCGGTGACTTCCCTATCAGCGAGCGAATAGCGGATTCTATCTTCAGCATTCCGATGCATCCGTATTTGAGCACAGAAGATCAGGACTACATTGTGAAAGCGATCGTGGAATAGAGAGTTCCCAAAAAAACGAGGAAATACTTCGAGATGAAAAAGACCCTTCTCCCCCGCCTCAAAAAAATAAAAATGTTGGCAACTGATGTCGACGGCGTGCTAACCGATTCGGGAATGTACTATTCGGAGAATGGGGACGAGATGAAGAAGTTCAGTACTCGAGATGGGATGGGCCTCGTACTCCTGCGCAAGGCGGGGTACAAGCTCGCCATCATCACCAGCGAAGATACGAGAATTGTCGAACGACGTGCTGCGAAACTGAAGATCACCGACCTTTTTCAAGGCGCTCGCGATAAAGTTGCTGCAATGGAGATTCTAATGAAGCGCCATTCTCTTACATGGGGTGAGGTTGCGTACATCGGCGACGATGTGAACGATCTCGAGGTAATGAAAAGAGTCGGCTTCGCGGCAACGCCCGCGGATGGAACCGACGAGAACAAAAAAGTCGCTCATTACATTTCGAAAACAAATGGGGGTGGGGGCTGCGTTAGGGAAATTTGCGATCTATTACTTTCGCTCAGAAAAACGTAACGAGCCGCTAGAAGAAACACTTCTAAAAATCGTATTCCAGCCCGATCACCGGCAGCGTTCCCCACTGGTACAACGTATCCTCTTCGTTCTTATTCTTATTCCAATAATACGATGCCACGTTTTGCTGGTTGTAGAGATTCCAGATACTGAGGTAAAAAATGAAATTCGAATGCGCAAAATGAAAACGCTTATCGAAGCGCATGTTCAGTGAATGGTAATCTGCCTGACGAGCGCCGTTGATCCTGGATGGATCAAATACACCGGCGTTTTGGAGTTTTGAAGCCGCAACATCAAACGGCGTATACGGCGGACCCCCAGCATAAATCCACCTCATGCTGAACTCCCATTCATCGTTCGGTTTGTATCCCCCTTCGACACTCACCATAAAGCGATTGTCAAACACCCTGTCCCGCCAGACATCATCGAAGCCCCGATATCGTGTCCTGAAATACGATCCGCTCAGCAAGCCGTACACATCCTGTGCCAATTTCTTTTGGATCATCAACTCAATTCCGCGCGCATAGGCTCTGCCGTTATCGATGAGAGTATTGTGATTCAAGAAGGTCCCGTAACGATACAATAACTCATCGATAATGAAAAGCGGCGGCGATGAGGGATCATGCGGGAAGTTGTCGTACTCCTTATCGTAGACTTCGAGTGTCAGTCTTGTGTTCTCCGTTAAGAGGCGTTTGACGCCAAGTACATAGTGATATGCGACGGGATCGCGCAATTTCTTATTTCCCGCATTCTGTGCAAGGATATTCAACGGCAGAGTTTGGTAAAAAATTCCGCTTGAGCCCGTGACGCTCGTTTGTTCATCAATCTTATACAACAGAGAAATTCGCGGCGATATGTGAGAATTCTTGTTGTATGAAAAGTAGTCGAAACGGAGTCCAGTCGTGGCCGTTAACTCGGCAAATGGACTCCAGATGAAGCTGACGAATGCGCCGATCGAATTCGCGCTGATATTTCTATTGATTGATAGTGACGGCACAGCACCGCCCAACGCGTCGGACGTCGCGGCAAGATAATTGTCATACGTATGAAAGGGATGCTTCGCTGCGACGCCAAATTCAACCCGCTGAGTCTCATTCAACCGCGCATAGTTGACGTTTCTCAACGATACAGTTCGTTCGAGTGACCTGTTTCTGATGAAGTACATGTCGGTTCCGGTCTCAAAGAAATCGTCTCGATATTCCGTTGACGTATACGCAAGCGACGTGTTCGAGTATCCCCCCTTTCCCCAAAGCGATCTCCAATTGAGTCCAACGGTATTCTCCCGAACGTTGTTGCTTCCATAAATGATTTCACCATGATCTTTGTCTGCGTCGCTATGGTCGTACCCTGAGATAGCGAGAAGCGTCATCGTGTTATCCGGATTTAGGTCATACACGAATTTCCCTTGATAGTCGCCATACCGTACGGCGACACCCTTCGCGCCAACGGCATCAAGCAGCAAATCGACGTAACTTCGACGCGCGGATATGAGCCACGACCCGTTTTTTGAAAAGAGTGGGCCTTCCGCAACCGCCCCGACCCCGGCAAAACTTAATTCTGCTTGAACATCTATCTCCTCACGATTACCTTCCCGAAACGTCACATCCAGGACTGATGAGAGCTTCTCCCCATACTTCGATGAAAAGCCGCCGGTATAGAAATTCACGTCCTGGATGAAATCGACGTTCAAGAGCCCAATCGGTCCGCCGGAGGAGCCTTGTGCCGGAAAATGATTGATGTTAGGGACCTCGATGTTGTCCACGAAGAACCCGTTTTCCACCGGACTTCCGCCGCGCACGATCAGGCTGTTTGATTGGTCATTCACCTTTGCGAGGCTCGGCAGCCCCATCAAAATACGGCTGATATCTCCACCAGAGCCGGGCGCGCGCCGAATTTCCTCATATGAAAAATTAACGAGACTCGTTGGCTGCTCTTCTGATTGCGAAAAATAGCCGCCAGTGACTTCGACTCCTTAAGTTTCAACCAATGTCATCTTCAGCTCGGCATGCACAATGGTCGACCTCTCCGACTTCACGATGATGTCGGTCTTTCTCAAGGGTGCATAACCGATAATACGAAACTCCAATGTGTAATTTCCGACAGGAACTTTTTGAATGGTGAACTTCCCTTCGGCGTCGGCCGCAGCTCCCATTGGCGTCCCCACAATCAGAACGTTCGTACCTGGGAGGAGAGTCTTGGTTTCGTAGTCAGTAACGCTGCCTTTGATTGTGCCGGTGCGGTCTTCTTCTTGAGTCACTGCAGTCTGGAAGGTGGCAAGGACGAAAAGCACACTGAGAAAAGGACTGAAAAGATATTTTGCTTTCAAGTTGGTTTCGATTGGAGGAGTCAAGGATGGTGCAGGATTTCGGTCAGCTCCCCGTTTTCTCTAGCACGTTGTCAACTATTCCGCAAAAAAAACCTCAATTGCAAGCGTGGCATAAAACGTTTTGTCGTAGAGGTTCGAGCTATCCGATTGCTCGCAGCAATCGAATAGCCTGTTCACTGCTGCAACTCCTGCGAAATGCAGCACCATCATAAAACAAAAGTGACCGCCCTCGTTCAGATGCCGGTCACTTCTCCATGCTCGCTGCATTTCGCAACAACCTATTTCGCAGTCTTCACCACGACCAACGTCAAATCATCGTGAGGTTCGGCACCACCCCGGAATTTATCCACGGACGAAAGTATGGAATGCTGCAGCTCTTCTGCGCGAAGATGCCTGCTTGTCTCCACTATCGAGTGAACTGTTTCTTCGCCGAACTGATTATTCTGCCCGTCCATGGCTTCGGTTAAACCGTCGGAATAAAAAACGAAAATACCCTCCTTCGAAAGGGGTTTACGAATTTCCTGAAGTTCTTCCTCAAAAATCTTTCCCCGTTCTAATCCAAGCCCGATACCGTGCGCGTTCATATAGTGGAGTTTGCCATTGGTGCTGATGAGCGCCTTGTTGTGCCCCGCGCGGCAGATACGCACTTCCTTCTTCTGAAGGTCAAACACTGCAAGGATCATCGTGATGAACGATTTACGTTCAAGCCCTTCAAAGATGCGGCGATTGATGTTGATCAGCATTTCTTTCGGCGTTTTGTACATATGCGCGGCAAGTTGAACCATGCCCTGAATCTTTGACATATAGAGCGCCGCCGACATCCCTTTGCCAGACACATCAGCTACCACCACGAGAAGCCTTTTGCGGCCGAGTGGTATGTAATCAAAATAGTCGCCGCCCACCGACATCGCAGGCATAGAGATCCCGGAAATGTCGAGTCCTCTCATAACCGGATTCTTCTTCGGGAGCAATCCTTCTTGGATGCGGCGCGCCATATCGAGCTCGTGCTTGATGCGATCCTGCTCGGCAAGTTCTTCGTAGAGGAAAGCGTTCTCAATGGCGACCGACGCTTGCTTCGCGGTGGAAGAAAGGAGCTCCAAATCCTCTTGTCGAAAGGTCGACTCGGACAGCTTCTCGCCGACGAACAGCGCCCCGATCAATTTTTCTTTGGAGCGGATAGGAATGACGTATTGAAATTCCTGCCGCCGAAAATTTTCTTTGATATCGGCCGGAAGATAATCGACGCTGAACTCGCCTTTGAACTTTTGGATCGCCTCGACAAGTTTTTTATCCGACATCATGCAGAAGTTTTTCCACGCGGTGCCGTCGAATCCTTGCGTTTCGGTACAGCAGCACGAGCACTCATCCCGAAAAAAGATAACGCCGGCTCGTTTAAGTTTCATCAGTTCGCTCAATTTCTCCACAATCCCGCGGGCAAGATCGACCATCCCCAGCTTCGTCCCCATCACCTCTGCAAGCTCATTCGCTGCGCGCCGATAATCATATCGCGCACGGTCGTAAAGCCTATCAATAATTATTTGCCCTTTTCTTCCGACAAATCCTACGGCGAGCGTTAGCACCATGGCAACAACCATAAGCACGGCTTTCTCGAACGGCTCCTGCTGTCCGGGAAGAGTCGGAGTATCGAGTATTTCAATCGAAGCGCCGGTGAGCCGAACGTTCGGTAAATTCAACTTTGTTTGAGGAAGTGTAACGAAAATTTTAAAAGACAGAGCAGCCAGCACAACTATCCACACCCACGAAACAATTGAATACTGAATATTTCTTCGTACGCGAAAATCTAAGTCGAGCAACCTATAACGGCCGATGGTGTAAAGATACGACAACGGAAAAATTGCAAGCACCATACCCATATACCCGAAATAAACTTGGCTTTTTGTCAGGCTGATAAGAAATCCAATTGCAGTTGCAGACACGAAGGAGACCACACCAGCCCAATTGATGATGCGAGACAATCTTTTGTATTCCGGGTTGCTTTGCTTCCAGGAATAAATTGATACGCCGATGAAATAGAGAACCATTACTGCGATACCGAGAAGTGCTGATGCATCTTTTATGGTGAGCCCAATAATAATACAAAACACTGCGAGTGCATAAGCGACAAGACGTATCCACCAGCGCGACAATAGTTCAGGTCTCTCTTTCGGGAAATAGTATCGGCTGTGAAAAATCAATGCAACACCGATATAGAGCGAACACAGCATTGTGAATGCGCGAACTTGAACAAACAGATCTCTCAAGGGGTCGCGCTGAAGCAATATCACAACCATAAAAAAACCCAATAGAAGGAAAGACAATCCGGTAAGTCTCGACGCTTTCAGTTGGGGTCGCTTCAGCGCTAAAAACATTCCCACTACCATGTAAAGTAATCCCGACAAAAAGAAAACAAGCAGCGAAAATGGAAACCCGAACGATGCCAATGTTACGTTCAGCGTGACGAGATGATTGGCGCGAAGAACTTCGTACGCAATTTCTTTTCCGATTTGCCCCTGACGCATAATGGAGTCCGCTTCGGCAACGTTTTTAAACCCCTTGCTGTTGATGCGCACAATCAAATCGCCAATTTTCATCCCCGCCCGGTCTGAAGCGCCTCCCTCGATTACATCAAAGACATATGCCGTAGGCGGGATCGCCTGAATGGCGCCGACGGAAATTGCAGACTTCGCTACCTTGAAAACAATCGTTGCGTTCTCGGTCGAGCGATCGATTTTAATCACAAGAAGCGAGTCGCTTGGCGTTTGGCGGATGATGTTATCGACATCAGCAATGCCTGCTGGTGTGCGATCGTTTACCGATAGGAGCAAATCACCTACTTGGATTGAATCCTTGGGGTATGAAGTGTATGTCTCGAACAATTTGTTCGAAATCTTCCCTGCGACGTTCCCAGAGAAATACTTCACCACGTACAACCTTGATGGTGAATCTCTAAACCAATTCTCATCGGTGGGTGCGCTTGCGTAGCGATAAAATGTGACAACAGCGATCATAAATAGATACACCGTGAGCAATCCGATGAGGAATCGAACGACCTTTGGATTTTCGTCAAAATATTTCATAGGAGTGCTCGGGTGATTTCGTTGTCTGTGAATATACGAAAAAATGGGCAAATCGTTGCAGGAAAATATCCCATACTGGTGTAAGGTCGAATCTTGGGGAGGGTTTCCGACTATTTTTCTCCATTTCTTGATAAGACAAAAAGGAGCCAGGTCAAACTGCAGGGTCGCTCTCAGCTCTCTTTTAAATTTTGGGTTTGTTTTACAACAATCTCTTAGAAATATGACATTTTTTTTGTATCTTGACACGATAATCAAGGCACCGAATTTAATACCGTTACGGTCTGAATGTCCTATTACACGAAACACGCGAGATTGCTGCTTGGATCTTTACTTGCTCTAGTATGCGTAGTGTATCAATCGCTCTTCCGTGCAGTGCCGGGAAACGGCGACTTGATGACGGGGCTTCCGATTGGGAAGGAATTCGCTCATCCTGGACTTTTTTCCCCGTACGATTTGATAGTTTCCTCGGGCGTCCGCGGACCGTTCCATCTCTACAAATATCTCGGTGGTTTTCTGTATCAGAATAATGTCAACGTCGACCTCGTCTGGCAATCGCTCTTTCTCGGATTTCTCTTTCTGACGTTCCTTGCGTTCTGGTTTCTCTCCTTCGAATTGACCGGTGATACGCTTTCCTCTGCTCTTGTTCTTGCGATGATCGCAGTCGCGCATCCCCTGCGCGGCTCGTTACATGCGGCGGCAGTTCCGCTTGCAGCATTTGTGACTGCATTGGCGGCAATGCCTTTTGCTCTTGCAGCACTTGTTCTCCTGTTGCGAAGACGCTTCTTTGCCGCAATGGCACTCAGCGGTCTCATTTTCAATGTTCACCCGTATGTTGGAGTGTTGATATCGTCTGCCGTCGCAGCAGCGATTTTTTGGGGGTCGGATGAATCGTTGGGCAAAAGATTGGTGATGATAATTGGCGGGGGATTGTTTGCACTACCGAACGTTGTCTACATACTCAGTCATCTTCCGTCGAACTTTGCAACTGTAGGATATGACTTCTACGAGCAGTTCCGCCTCTATGCCATGCATGCATTTGTTGAAGACCATTGGCGTGAAGGGTATGGCTGGTTCTTCGTGAATCTCGCCGGCGCGGTTTGGTTCGCTCGGTACATAGATCCGTGGAAGCGGCGTGTGCTATCAGTTCTCTTCGCCGCTTGGTTTGTACTGATGGCAGGGTACGTATTCAATTCGTACGTCACAAAAAACACAGCAATTCTTTTGATGTGGCTCTTTCGTGCGACTTATTTCATAAAACCGATTATCTTCATCGTTGTCGTACATGGGATACTTCGATGGCGGAATGAATTGAGGAATTCACAAAGCTCGCTTCCATGGTGGAAACCGCTGCAAATGACTGCCGCGATCGCCCTTCTCTTTTTCTCCGCAATCCTTCCGATGAAGCTCGCGGTAGTGGCAGACGCACTCGCGCTTGTAGCGTACGGATTTGTGGCACGCCAGATTGGCCAACAGACAACTTCGTATCGGTTCTTCCTCAACGCGATCCTCTTCGCCGGCGTTCTGTTGCTCTGCATTCTTGTAGGTGTTCAGTTTTCCACTTTCGCAGCATCCCGAGATCTGGTCGAAAATGTTATCGTTGGGATTATCGTTGCACTTGCTGTGCTGTTACTCTCCATGTTCAAGAAACTCAATCAGGCGGCCGAAGGTGCGACGCAGATTTCTGAACCAGAAAGATTCGGATCGAGAGCGCTTATCGGGGCGCTTACTGTGTTGCTGATCCACCAATTCATTATTTCGCTGAACGACGGACGTTTCCCTTTCGTCCCCGACTTTGCCGGAATAAAGGAACGAATTATGATGCATCAGGCGCCTGCACGCACAGCTGCATTGATGAGTTGGGCGCGAACGGACACGCCGCAAGGATCACTCTTTATTGTCCCGCCTGATCGCTGGGATGATTTCGCTGCGTTCCGTCTCGTTGCCGAGCGGAGCCTTTTCGTCACGTTTGTTGAAGTGAACCAACTCTCGCTCGATGCGTCTGTCTATCAGCAGGCGCATCAGCGCGTTGTCGCGCTTGGGGTTACATTTCCTAAACGGAGAGAGTATGATACGCGCGGATATTATGATTTGACTCTGCAAGATCTGCAAAGGCTTTTCCGGCAAGAACACGCCGACTACATTGTCGTGGAGAAGGAGCGGTTGCACGGTACCTTGTCCACGTTTCCGACAGCGTATCACGATGAGTATTACGTCGTCATTAACTTGTACGATATCGCACACTAGTCAATGCAGAAGTGTACTCAGGAGCCGATACGGATATCGAATTTTCCGATAACGCATTTCTGCATTCAAGGCCTGTAAACTCACTAAAAGGAAACTTATCATGATTGATGGCGTTGTTGTCAAAGACCTGGTCACGCACGCCGATGAGCGGGGTTTTTTTCGGGAGATTATTAGGGTGACTGACGATTTCTTCAAAGAAGGATTCGGACAGTGCAGTCACGCAGTAATATACCCCGGAGTGGCCAAAGCATGGCACGTTCACAAGATTCAACTGGATTGGTGGTATGTGGCATCCGGCGTTCTTAAGGTCGCCCTGCACGATACCCGAGAAAAGTCACCGACATTTCGTGAAACAATGGAATTGCTTATGGGTGACAACCAGCCTTCCAAAGTACTCCGCATACCGCCCGGAGTTGCTCATGGATACAAGTGCATTAGCGGGCCTGCACATATGTTTTACGTCATGTCGCATATTTATGATCCGCACGATGAGGGGAGAATCCCTCACAACGATCCAAAGATCGGTTATGATTGGATGAAAGAGCCGGACACTAAATAGCAATTCCAAGAAAAGGAAACCCTGGTAGGAATTTTTGAAGTAACTTGCGCAACGAGATTGAAATAATTCAAAGAACTGTTCACTTGTTAGAATACCATCACCCACGTTTCGCACAGCATGAAGAACCTGCCACAATGGCTCTAAGGCCCAAAGATTTCTTTTGTTTCTTCGTGCCCTCGTGCCTTTGTGGCAATTTTACTTGCACTTTGCGTAAGATCAATTACATCATTGAAAGTGACGGGAAATGAAAAAACGCGGCCTCATCTCCATTATTTGCCCTGTGCACAACGAGCGGGAAAGTATTCCGGTTTTCTACTCGCGATTGCAGTCTTCGATCGCACCGCTTCGGAGAAGTTACGACTTCGAGTTGATTTTTATTAATGATAGCTCCACGGACAGCACTCTGAGCGTAATCCAAGAACTTCGCAGTAAAGATTCATCAATTCAGGTTCTCACTCTTTCTCGTAATTTTGGCTATCAGGCCGCTGTGCTCGCAGGGATGAAGTATGCCCGCGGCAATGGAATCTTCACCATCGATGTGGATTGCGAAGACCCCCCTGAATTGATACCCCATTTTGTTTCTAAATGGAATGAAGGGTACGACGTTGTGTACGGGTTGAGGGAAGGCAGACCGGAAGCGCGCATTCTTATAAAAGTGCGAAAGCTCTTCTACCGTTCGTTAAAGATAATGGCTGATTCAGATATCGTGCTTGACATGGCAGAATTTGCTTTGATCTCTTCACATGTCCGTGACATAATCGTCGATAACCAGAATACGTTTCCATTTCTCAGAGCGGAGATCGGCTATGTTGGTTTTTCACGTGTCGGCATCAAGTACGACAGGCAGTCACGCGTCATGGGCAAATCCCATTACAATATATGGAGGATGGCAGTTTTCGCCAGCGGCGGTATTCTGACCTCTTCAACTTTTCCTATGCGCTTCGCTTTTTATTTTCTACCATTGTTCATACTCTTCAATTTAGTGGTCTTGGCGTCAGATCTGCTCTTTGGATTTGCTGGTCTGTTCAGAATATTGGTGACGTTTGACCTAGTCTACGGTATATCGCTACTGACAGTGTACGGCTTATATTTCGCCAGAATATATAAGAATAGCATTTCCCGGCCTGTCTTTGTTGTAGACTGGAAGCGCAGTTACCACAATTTCCCAAAGGTCGTTACCGACAGGTCATTCCAGAAAACATTGATTAGATAGTAGTGTCGAATATGCAAAAGTTTGGACGTGTTTCCTTAGAAGCTATCTCAAAAACGCGACCATACGTCCTTCGATGCGTTCGCTTCGCTCACTTACTCAGGATGAGCAGGGAGTCTGTTCACCCTGAGCAATCCTCACCGAGTCGTCTATCTACGATTCTACGAATCGTAGATTCGTAGAACGACCCTACGGGTCGATAGACCCGTAGGGAGTCGTCGACCGCCGAAGTCGGGAGCGTCGAAGGGCAAACAGCAGAACATTTTTGAGATAGCTTCTAGTCAACCTGTGGTTTCTTTTCTGGTATTGATGATCTCTCTTATGATCTTTTTTTTGCCGGCAGTTGCTGAAAACATCGAGGGGATCATATCGCAGTGAAACGAGATGTATGTCCTATCTGCGGCTCATCCGAAGTATCCGTCTTTCTGCATGAGGCGCAAGATTACGTCACAGGTGACAGGTTTGACGTATTACGGTGCCGAAGATGCGAAGTTGGCTTTACGTTTCCCCAACCTGAAAACATGGAGATCTATTACCCTGTCAATTACAGACGGTACAATGCGTGGGTTCTCATCGCGCTCAAGACGTTATATCATTTTCAAGTACGTAGATGGAGGAAGCTGTTTAAGAAAAGCGGATCGGCGTTAGAGATGGGTTGCGGCGACGGGCTGATGTTAGATGCACTGCGCAGAAAGGGATGGATGGTTGCAGGGACTGAAAGAACTCAGGAAATGGCCGAGTTCGCAAAGAAAACCCTGGGTCTGCAAGTGTATGTAGGCGGTCTTGAAGAAATACCCAAAGGTCAAAAATTTGATCTCATAATTCTATTCCAAGTGCTGGAACATCTGAATGATCCGGTAACAGTGATAAAACAATGCGCTGAGTTGCTCGCTCCAGAGGGGAAACTGATTATTGCAGTTCCAAATTCAAAAAGTTGGCAGTCCAGATATTCTGCCGCATCTTGGTTTCATCTTGATGTGCCTAGACATTTATTTCATTTTTCGCCGACATCATTGCAGTATGCCCTGCATATCGCCGGCCTCACAATTTCAAACATAAGCTATATATCATTTGAACATGATCCCTACGGTTGGGTTCAAAGTATTTTGAACAAAGAATTTGACGACCAGAATAAACTGACTCGCCAATTGATGAATTTAGACAGATTCACGTCTGGTCATATCTTCGCGCTTATGATGAGCATTGCGTTGATAATCCCCAGTCTGGTTGTATCAATTACAAGCTGGGTTAATCACACTGGTGCTATCATGCAGGTAGTGAGTTCGCATAAAAACGACACAAATCCATAGAATGCAAGAGAGGAAAGTAGCTATGTCTGATTCAAAATCACAAACTCGTTGTAGAGTTTGTGAGTCGACTTCATTATTTACCTATCTCGACCTTGGGAGCACCCCCCTTGCAAATTCATACTTGAAAAAAGAAGAGCTGTCCTCGCCCGAATTCCGCGAAGAACTTGCCATTCAAGTCTGCACACGATGTGGATTGTCTCAGTTGACAAAGGTGGTCCATCCCGATTTAATGTTTAAGAACTACCTCTATGTGAGTTCCACGACGGAGACCTTCCGCAATCATTGTGCGGAAATGGCCGCGACGTTATCAAAACGCGCCGAGTGCAAGTCCGGGGATGTTGTTTTAGATATTGCGAGTAATGACGGCTGTCTGTTGTCGAAGTTCAAAGAGGTTGGGATGCGTGTTGTCGGCGTCGACCCCGCAGTTAATCTCGCGCGTGAGGCAAACGCCAATGGAATCAAGACATTGAATACGTACTGGTCATCTACGGTTGCCGCCGAAATCAAGGCGACGATCGGAAAACCGAAGGTCATTACGGCGACCAATGTCTTTGCCCATGTCGATGACGTGCATGAATTTATCAAAGCCGTTGATCTGTGCATGGAAGAGATGGGGATTTTTGTTATTGAATTCCCTTACGTTCTCGACTTTATCGAGAAAAATGAATTTGATACTGCGTATCATGAACATCTTTCTTATTTTGGAATTACACCGATCGCGCATTTGATGAACATGCACAACCTTCAGGTTTTTGATATCGAATACTTTAAGGATTTGCACGGAGGCACAACCCGTATCTATGTGTCACGCAACAATGACTTTCCCGTAAATTCCAGCGTGAAGAAATATCTTGATCGTGAGGCACAGTTTCACATTACCAAGCAAGATCCATACCGCGCATTTGCTGAACGGGTCATGCGTAACAAAGAAAGACTTCTTATTTTGTTGGACGCCGAACGCCAAAAAGGTAAAATCATATGGGCGTACGGAGCGAGTGCAAAAGGAAATACGCTTATTAATTTTTTTAGCATTTTGAGCGACCAGATTCCGGTCGTCATTGATGATAACCCAAAAAAATGGCATTATTATACTCCGGGCTCGAGAATGAGAATCACGGGGATTGAAGAGCTTGCGACCGTTCATGTCGATACTTTGCTCCTGTTGGCCTGGAATTTTCAGGAAGAAATAATAGGCAGATGTAAGGCCGTAGGATACAAAGGCTCGTACATTCTACCGTGTCCTGAGCCGAAAATTGTTACTTAGAACTGCTATGAAAATACACTTATCTTTGAACTATGCGGCTTCGTTGAGTTCCTGCACAGTGACTTTGAGTCCAAGCGATTCTAGCCTGTGTATGAGA
>JAGVPT010000147.1 GCA_020052095.1 Bacteroidota bacterium
AGAAACCGGAAGTACATTGGCAGGATTTACGTTGGGTTTTTTGGCCATAGTTTCAGGCGCTAAAATCGCCATCGCTCTCGCAGTCTTGGCAATTCCCATCGCCGACGCCGCGCTCGTTGTACTCGGACGATTGCGAAGAGGAGACTCTCCGTGGAAGGGCGACGCAACGCATCTTCATTTTCGTCTGTTGAATCTTGGAATATCCCATAGGATGGTGGTAGCGCTTTTATGGGGAGTCTCAATGGCGGCCGGGGTGATGGCGTTGACATTGCAAACTCGCGGAAAAATCTTTTTACTTTCAACGCTTGTCGTGTTGACTGCACTCGCGTCATGGCTGGCAAGCCGCAAAATAGCAAAGACATAGCAATGCTGAAAATGAGACAATCGCCGAACTTCAAAATATCCGATCATCATGGTTATCGCGTTCTGGCGGGATTTCTGATATTCGCCGCTTTCGTCTTTGTCGTGTTTTTTTATTTTAAGCAGATATCGTCTCGCGTGGTTAATCAGACAGTGGATCTAACAAATCTAAGACTGGAAATTGCCGATACTGACGCAACACGTCGCCATGGACTGTCCGGCAGAAAAGATCTCGCGTTTAATGAAGGAATGCTTTTCGTGTTCGACGAATCTTCAATCCAACCATTTTGGATGAAAGACATGCTTTTTCCTTTGGATATCATTTGGATCAATCAAGGAAAAGTCGTGGAAGTCGCCACTCTCAAAGCGCCGTCTTCCCAAGCCGTTATTCCACCGACCCACGTTCCTACGCATAAAGCGGATCGCGTCTTAGAGTTGAACTCCGGACAAGCGAGCGCTTTGGGGATAAGACAGGGAACGTTGGTGATCCTTCCATAAAATCGGATGTCCGACGTCCGCCATATTAAATACGGATGTTAGACATTGATGGCCTGAATTGATGGTTGTTATTAAAAGAGCTCCGATCACAGTAGATGTGTAATCGGAGCCGGACACTCATTACGAGGAGGTCTACAGTAGGCAGACCTGAGCTGGGTATACGTGATTGAGGAGGAGGCGAGCTGGGACCACAACGTCCTGCGAGAATTGGATATCATGGTTCACATCAATACCTGCCGTACGGAAAGCGTCCACCAATACGTCGGTGTCGTCATCGAGCGCCTTTTTGACGGTTTCTTCCGTGACCCACACTGCTTTTCCGTCATTCAACTCGAACGATGAAGACACGTCGCGCGAGATTGATGTGGCAAGACAGACGAAGGTGGTAATCGGTGCGTTTTGGTGAATGCCGAACGTCACGCCTGACTCGATCGTTTCGAGCACGATGCCGCATTCTTCGTGCATTTGCCGCCGCGCAGTGAGCTCGATGTTTTCGTTCGCGCGTACGAGACCGCCCGGGAAACCTACAGTGCGGATGCGTTCGCCAGTGATCTCCTTGTTTCTGATTACGACCAGGAGATGCGCTACTTTGTTCGAGTCATATCGACGGAGCATCGTTTGGACGCCGTAAGTCCACGGAAAGAGCACCGGAGCGATTCTTTGGAAGTCGTATTCGCTAGCACCGTGCTTCATGACGAGCTCGCGTACCTTGGTGAATGCGCCCCATGTGCGGTGCGCAGTGAGGCGCGTGGTCTTACCGCGGTTGAAGAACATGTGATGTGTCTGACATCGAATCACGTTTTGGTCATCGCTGTTTTGAGCTTCCCACAAGACGAATTCCTCTTCGTCGCGATTAGGGGAGACTATCGTGAATGCAGGATGAAACAACTCTTGCATTGTCGCAAGTGGCTCGTCTATGAACCGCGCGTCACGCGCTACCTCGGCTTCCTTTGCCTTAGCCTCGGCTATTGCCAAGGCTTTGATCTCGCCACTCTCTGTCACTAGATCGTAAGTGAGTCTAAAGATCATGAGCATGAGCAAGTTCCTTTTTTGTGTTTGGGTTGTGAAATCTGTATACCACATTATTGGCTCATTGTCAATGTAGGCGTTACTGATTGATATTTGTGCGGTGTCCCACGGACATGAGAATGTCCTACTTGGAGGAAATAGAAATGTTCTAGGTCGGGTACGATGATTGGATGAAAAACTCATTCCATCCTCGTATGACATCTCTATTGCCCCGTATGTCAAAACGCGAAGTAGATCGGTACGATATCATTTCCCGTCTGCGCCGAGGCGAGATAAATGGCACGGAAGCCGGAAAGCTCCTTAAGCTCTGCACTCGCCAAATCAGGCGCATGAAACTAGCCGTCAAAAAAAGAGGCATCGCCGGTTTGATCCATGGATTGCGCGGCAAGGTTTCCAATCGACGTATAAAAGACAAGGAGAGAAAAAAGATCGCCAGTCTCCTAAAGAAAAAGTATCACGACCTCGGTCCCACGTTCGCCGCTGAAAAGCTACATGATCTCAATAAAATAGATAGTGATCCGAAAACAATTCGCGCTATACAGATTAAGGAGGGGCTTTGGAAGCCAAGACGCGGAAAAAAGAAGGACGAGCATCGCTCATGGAGGCAGCGTCGATCCGCATACGGCGAGATGCTTCAATTCGACGGTTCATATCATGACTGGTTCGAGGGACGAGGGGGTATGAGCGAGGCTTGCCTACTTGCTTCGATCGATGATGCGACAGGCATGGTCGTGGAGGCGGAATTCGCCCCTCACGAAGGCGTGTTTCCAGTCTTTGCATTCTGGAAACGATATGTCGAAACATACGGAAGACCGCGCTCCATCTATCTCGACAAGTTTTCGACATACAAAATGAACAGCGAAGCGGCCAAAAACAATCCGGATCTCAAGACCCAGTTTCAGAGGGCGATGGACGAGCTCCAGATCGAACCCATCTTCGCCAACAGTCCGCAGGCTAAAGGACGTATTGAGCGTTTGTTCGATACCTTTCAGGATCGGCTGGTGAAAGAACTCAGGCTCGCCGGAATCTCGACGGTCGAAGCGGCGAACAAATTCTTGAAAGAGAAATTCATCCCTGCCTTCAATGCGAAGTTTTCCGTGCAACCGCTCTCATCGGTCAACCTTCATCGTGAACTCACGAACAAGGAGCGTACAACCTTACATTCAATTTTTTCTCGCCATGAAGAACGAACAGTGCAAAACGACTTTACGTTCTCTTTCAAAAATCAGTGGTATCAAATCACGGAACAGCAGCCGGTGACCGTCTGCAAGAAAGATATCGTGACTGTGGAAGAGCGGCTCGACGGCACGATTCGTTTCTGCTTGCGCTTCAAAGGATTGAACGTACTTCCTCTCACAAAGCGGCCGAAGAAGGCAATCGTCCCATTTGTCATTCCAAAAACGGCGACGATTCCAACGCGGCCTCCAGCCAATCATCCATGGAGGCAGCGCTTCCATGCGGATGTCCAGAAGATTAAATCACTCAACTAGGACATTTCTAATTCCCCAGGACTAGGACATTTCTATTTCCGTTTGACATTGATATTTGTGCGGTTGACAGACTGAAAGACTTCGGTTATTCTCTCGTCACTATGTTTGCTGTAATAAAAACAGGTGGGAAGCAATATATCGTCAAAGAGGGCGATGTTTTGAAGGTTGAGATGTTGCCTGTGGAAAAGGGCGTAAG
>JAGVPT010000151.1 GCA_020052095.1 Bacteroidota bacterium
ACGGAGACAATTAAATTGATGAATTTGTGAAAAATATTCCCCACTGAAATTTTTTGACGGTACTTTTTACACAGTCTGGATCCCTTCGGGAGCGGTTCATCTTTCATTCAATGAGGGTTTTCCAATATCGCAAAATCAAATCCAACGACCAACTCAGCCCCGTTGGAATTGTCAGACGGAGCGAATGATCTGACGCCGAGAAATTTCCATGAAAGGCCGGCGAACAATGCCTGAGCTCCCACTTTTGCATTCGCCAATCGGTACACGCCGATTCCATCGTGCCCGGTTCGTCCTGCTGTCTCGAACACAAGCATCGACCGCTCACCAACGGGTATGTAGCTGCCAAACGCAAAAATGAATGTATCGTGTTGATCGCTCAGCGTGGCCGGGTCCCCCAGTATTCCGAGACCCGTGTTCACAACCCATCGAATGCCGGCGTAGTGTTTTTCAAACAAGAACGAAGAATAGAAGTTAAACTCATCGATGCCGAGCCCTGATTCGTTGCTCGCATTGGGAAGTTGAACTCCGAATCGAATTGAGGCCAATGAAAAAAACCTGTACTCGGAGATCAACCGGAACTTTGTCCAAATCGTGAAGTCGCCTATATCTGCTGTGACCGAATTCGCCGACGCAATCGCGCTATTGAATGCAGCCTCCCTGCTCTTAACGCGCAAGATGTCGAGAAGTGTGCCGTCGAATTGAAGCTCGACATTTCCATCGTACGAAAAACCGAAATGCAGCATACCGAGCTTTGTTAAGTTGCCGTCGAGGCCGGAAAGGGGAAACGATTGATCGAAGTATTCTCCCACGCCAACTTCGGCACGTGCTGTGCCTGCCGGAATAATCGAAGGTGTTTCGGTAGTGACAGGATATTGTTGGGAGAGGAGCGAGACCGGAATGATGAACACGAAACAAAAAACGGCGCAGAATCTTTGAAAGGCGGTGAGGAAAATCATTAAGCAAATGATTGATGGTGGCGTAGTCCGGAAGACTACTTACAAAGAGACCGTCGCGGTTTTTTCGGCGTGTCGATTCCGATCTGATGGCTCTGGTGAGCCGTTGGGCGTCTTCGACACTCGCTTTTCAAACTCATCGCGGAAGCGGCGAATCATACTTTGCACGGGCCAGGCCGCAGCATCGCCCAGCGCGCAAATGGTGTTGCCTTCAATGTTGTTGGCGATATCCATCAGCAAGTCGATGTCTGACGTTTGCCCGTCGCCGGTTTCAAAGCGCTTCAAAATCTTCCAAAGCCAACCCGTTCCTTCGCGACAAGGAGTGCATTGTCCGCACGATTCATGGTAATAGAATTTCGCGATTCGCGTAATGACACGAATTAAGTCGGTATTCTCATCCATCACGATCATTCCAGCCGTGCCTACGGAAGACCCGGCAGCTTTCAAAGATTCTGCATCCATCCGAACGCCTTCGAGTGCGTCGCCGCGAAGTATCATCGTCGACGAGCCGCCGGGAATCAGCGCTTTAATCTTGGTATCCCCCGGTATTCCCCCCGCATAACGGTAGATAAGATCTGTGAGAAGTTCTCCGGTAGCAACCTCATAGACCCCGGGCTTATTCACATGTCCGCTCACGCCGACGAGGATTGGTCCGGGATGTTTCGGCGAACCGATCTTCGAGTACCATTCCCAACCCCGGTTGATAATGAGGGGGACGTTGCTGATGGTTTCAACATTATTGATCGTCGTCGGGCATCCCCATACTCCATTTTGTGCGGGGAAAGGTGGCCTAACGCGAGGATATCCACGTTGACCTTCGATCGAATTCATCAGTGCAGACTCTTCGCCGCAAATGTACGCCCCCGCGCCTTTGTGCAAATAAATATTTGTCGAGAATCCGGAGCCGAGAATATTTTCACCCACGTATCCTTTTACGTACGCGTCGTCGAGCGCCTTTTGCAGCATCTTTATCCACTTGCCATATTCGCCGCGAATGTAGATGTACGCTGTCGTGATCCCCATGGCGCAACACGCGATCGCCGTTCCTTCGATCAACAAATGCGGATTGAATTCGAAGATCTGACGGTCTTTGAAGGTCCCCGGTTCCGATTCGTCGCCGTTTACGCAGAGATACTTCGGCTTTGTGGTCTGCTTCGGCATGAATGTCCATTTCAATCCCGTGGGGAAACACGCGCCGCCGCGCCCGCGGAGATTTGATTTCTTCACCTCGTCCGTGACTTCTTCCGGCTTCATGCCAAGCGCTTTTTTCAACGCGGCGTATCCGCCGTGCTGCTCGTAGACTTCGAGCTTGTGATAGTCGGGGATTTCGGGGAGGATGTATCGTTCCATAATCTAAATAATCGTTTACTTGACCTAACAGGGTGTTGAAAAACCCTCATTGAACGTCGGCCATAGGCTGATGAGCCTACGGCTCAAAAGATGAACCGCTCCCGAAGGGATCCCTTTGGGACAAGACGCCAAGAACGCGAAGAAAAATTGTTGAAATGAGAAAGAAACAGTAGCTCTACTTTGATCTTGGCGTCCTTCGCGCCTTTGCGGTTTTCTTTTTCAACAGCCTGCTAAACCTCCCGAAGGTTTGAAACCTTAGGGCGGTATATTATTTTAACGACTCAAGAAGTCGTTCAGTTTTATCCGGAGTAAGATTCTCGTAATACTCTTCGCCGATCGCGAGCATCGGCGCGCCGCCGCATGCGCCCATACATTCTACCTCGCTTACGCTCCACTTTCCGTCTGCGGAAGTTTGACCGGGCTTGGCCCCGCATCGATGTTCGACAGCTTCTAAGATCTTGTCCGAGCCTCGCAGCATGCATGAAACATTCGTGCAGATCTCGATGTGGTACTTTCCTTTCGGTGCTGAGTTGTACATTGTATAAAACGTTACAACACCGAGCACGTGACCGAAAGGCAAGTTCAACATTGTGCCAATGTGGCGCATCATGTCTTCGGAGATCCAACCCTCTTGTTCCTGCGCTATCCACAGCACAGGAAGAAGCGCGGCCTGACTCTTCGGGTACCGCTTCCGCAATTCATCTACTTTTTTGAGATTTTCTTCAGTCAACATGGAAACAATTAAAAATTAAAAGTGAGACGTTCGCCGGAGTATCCTTCATCCCTCATCTTTCATCCTTCACCTCTTCTCCCCGTTACTTATCCGCTTCTCCCATCACCGGATCTATGCTGCCGATAATCGCCACAACGTCTGATATCATCCTTCCTTGGAGCAGCAGCGGAAGAGATTGGAGATTCATGAATGAAGGGGAGCGGATCTTCAATCGCCACGGATGTCCCTCTCCTTTGCTCTGGATGTAGAAACCGAGTTCCCCTTTTGAGCCTTCAACCGCATGATATACTTCACCGACCGGCGGATCGACGCCGAAATTGATGATCATGAAATCGTGAATCAGTTCTTCCATTTTCGTGTAAACGCGTTCCTTCTTCGGAAGCACTTTCTTCGGCTCGAACGCATGAACTGGGCCTGCGGGAATTTTGTCGAGCGCTTGCTGGACAATGTTCGTGCTTTCTTTCATCTCGTTGACGCGCACGTAGTATCGCGCGAGAGAATCGCCGTCGTTGTAGACCGGAACGTTGAAATCCAATTCGTCGTAAACGAGATATGGATTTGACCGCCGGATATCGTGATCGACGCCCGAAGCGCGCAAGTTTGGACCCGAGAACCCCATCGCAATAGCGTTCTCGCGCGACATCACGCCAACGCCGTCGGTTCGTCCTATAAAGATCTTGTTTCTATTGAGGAGACTTTCGCACTCGGCGAGCTTCGCCGGGAACTGATCGATGAAGTCTTGTATCATCTGCTTGGTTGCATCGGTCATATCCTGGGAAATGCCGCCGATGCGCGTGTAACTTGTCGTAAATCGCGCTCCGGTGAGATTTTCGAAAATGTCGTATAATTTTTCCCGCTCGCGAAACGTCCACATAAATACGGTAACGGCGCCAATGTCCAATCCGAGCGCACCGACTGCCAAAAGATGCGACGAGATGCGCGCCAGCTCCGAAATGATGACGCGGATGAACTGAGCCCGGCAGGGCGTTTCGACGCCGAGCAATTTTTCCACCGCGAGGACGTACGCGGTATTGTTCATGAGCGGTGAAATGTAGTCGAGGCGGTCGGTGTGGGGGATGAACTCGTGATAACTGCAGTTTTCGGCGAGCTTCTCATATCCGCGGTGCAAATATCCAAGCTCCGGAACCGATGTAACGACCGTTTCCCCGTCGAGCTTAATGAGCAATCGGAGAACACCGTGCGTCGCCGGATGCTGCGGACCCATGTTGATGATCATTTCGTTCTCAAGTGGGTCGGTAAACTGCGCGCTCGTGTCTTTATCCTCGAGAGCCTGGAGAATTTTGCTTTTTTTCGGTTCTACGTCGTACACGGGGTCCATGAGATGTTACGCGGGAATTATTTTCGTGGTAATGGAATTGAATCGGGGATGCCCATGAGAGGAAAATCTTTTCTCAGCGGGAAATACTCAAACTCTTCCGGCATGTACATTCGCCTGAGGTCTTTGTTACCGTCAAAGATAATTCCAAGCATATCGTACGCCTCACGCTCCGGCCACTCTGCTCCAGCCCACACAGATGTGACGCTCGGAACGTGCATATCCGTCTCGTCCGTGAAGACCTTGAGACGAAGACGTTGTTTGCTCGCCAGAGAATACAAGTTGTAAATCACTTCGAACCTGTTCTCAGGCGTGTACGCGTCAGCTCCGCAGAGATCGCTCAGGTAGTCGAATCTGCAATCCGGATCGTCGCGAAGAAATCCGCACACCGCTACGATATCTTCCTTCCTAATATGAAGTGTCGTCTCGGCGCGAAATTCCTTCGCTTCGAGGAGGCTCGCTGGAAATTCAGACTTTAACTTTTCTACAACTTTGGTTAGCATGCTTCGCTTGTCAAATTCTAATTGCAGGAATACAGGAGTCAGGATACAGGAGTCACGAGTAATGGTATAGCCACTCGCACGATGCATGTTATCCTGTCTCCTGACCCCTGTATTCTGAATTCTGTCTCCTCAAAAGAATCATACCCCAATTTGCAGCAATTGCTGTTCCCGTCGTTCATCGGCGACGGTCATCGGTGTGCTTTTGCTTTCGCCGCGCTGTATCTTCTGCTGGATCAACATTATCGCATTGAGCAAATTGTCGGGCCGGGGTGGACAACCGGCAACATAGACGTCGACCGGCACAAACTGGTCGATGCCTTGCACGACAGAATATGTACGGTACATTCCTCCCGTCGATGTGCAGACTCCCATCGCAATAACCCATTTCGGGTCAGGCATCTGGTCGTAAATCTTTCGCACGACTTTTGCCATCTTGTACGTCGTCGTTCCGGCGACAATGAGCAAGTCGCACTGTCGTGGAGAGAACCGCATAACCTCAGAACCGAACCGAGAGACGTCGAATCGGGGATCGACGAGCGCCATCATTTCGATCCCGCAGCAGGAAATTCCGAGCGGCATAGGCCAAACAGAATTTTTCCTGCACCAGTTGATGGCGGCGTCAATTTTTGTCGTGATGAGGCTGTCGCCCAATGCATGTTCTAATCCCATTTTAATGCTCCCTTCCTCAAAATATAGAAATATCCAATGAACAAGATGGTGATAAAGATGACCATCTCCACATATCCAAACAATCCCAACGCCCGAAAGTTCACAGCCCACGGATAGAGGAAGATCACTTCTATATCAAAGAGAATGAAGAGGACCGCCACCATGTAATACTTCACAGAGAAGCGTTCGCGAGCGGATCGGATCGGCTCCATGCCGCTTTCGTATGTGGAAGTTTTTTCGTCGTTGGGGCGATGGGGACCGAGCCACTGGTGGAGTTTCAGGAGCACAATCGCGAGAAACATCCCTGCCGCCAACATTAAAATAAGTGGGATATACGAAGCCATCATAACCAAGATCTCACAATCCTATGCTGCACACAGGTCATTGTCAAGCGCCAATTCCACAGAAAATTATCAAAAAAATGGGCGAAAGTCAATGAAAGCTTCGGGATAAGTGGAAAGGGAGGTGTGATTTGAGGATGCAGGAGTAAGAATACAGGATTCAGGAGTAAGGAAAGAGTCAATTGCACGATGCATGTTATTCTGTATTCCTGCAATTAGAATTGGATAAGCAAGATATGCTAACCAAAGTTACTGATGTGGGGCGGCTGTCAGGCAACGTTTTTGTACATACCTTCTATTAAATGCGCGTAGCGTTCTTCGATGATTTTTCTTTTCACCTTAAGGGTCGGTGTGATTTCTCCTTCTTCCAGCGAAAACTGTCTGTCGAGGAGGACGAATTTGCGGACCCGTTCGAAGTTTGCCAGATCCTTTTGCAGGTTCTGGATATCCCTCTCTATAATAGAGACGATGACGGGATTCTTCACCAGCTCGCTCACTGAAGTGTACTGGATCTTGTTACGATCGGCGTACTCCTGGATTGCATCAAAATCAGGGACGATAAGTGCGCTCAAAAACATCCGCTTATCGCCGATCAAGACGAACTGATCAATATACTTGCTTTGTAGGAAGAGATTCTCAATCGGCTGGGGTGCGATATTCTTCCCCCCCGAGCTGACGAACAGATGCTTCTTGCGATCCGTGATTACCAGCATCCCGTGCGCATCAAACGCTCCGATATCGCCCGTATGGAACCAACCCTCTTTGTCGATGACTTCCTCGGTCGACTTCTTATTATTGTAGTAGCCGAGCATGATGTTCGGACCCTTGGCCAGAATTTCCCCGTCGTCCCCGATCTTGATGGAAACGCCGTGAATGGGCTTTCCAACGGTTCCAAACTCATAATCGTCGAGGCGATTCGCGCAGAGGACGGGAGAAGTCTCGGTCAATCCATATCCTTCGATTATAGTGATCCCGACAGCTTCAAAGAACTCGCCGATCTGGCGCGGGAGGGCCGCGCCGCCCGATACGAAGTACCTGATTTTCCCGCCGGTACGTTCTTTCAGCTTCTGGAACACGAGCAACTCTGCAAGAGCGAACTGCGCTTTTAAGACCGGATTGACGGCCCCCTTTTTCTTTGCCGCCACATATCGCCGGCCTGTGTTCACCGCCCAATAAAAGATCTTCTGTTTTGCTGCCGAACTGCCGTCAATTTGTTTCTGCAATCTGCTTTGAATGCGCTCGAAGAGCCGCGGCACGGTCGTGACAATTGTCGGGTGAATCTCCATCAAATTATCCCGAACAGTCTCTGCACTTTCGGCATACGCTACGGTAGCGCCGCATGCCATCGCCGTATAATAGCCTGCCATACGTTCAAAAGAGTGGCACAGCGGAAGAAAAGAAAGGAACACGTCTTCCGAGGTTATGGGAATTGCGTCAGCAGATGCAATAATGTTGGAGACAAGATTCGAATGGCTTAGCATGACGCCTTTGGGATTTCCAGTTGTTCCTGACGTGTAGATAATTGTGAGAAGGTCACCGGGCTTCACATGCGAGATTGCATTCTCAAAAAAGTCTCTGTTCTGTGCCTCAAATTCTTTCCCCTTCTCATAAATGCTGGAAAAACCGATTACCGAACCATCGGTCGGTGCATCAGTTTTTTCTGTCATCAGGATAATGGTCTCAAGGGTCTTCACCTGATCCTTTATTTTCATCACTTTGTTCAACTGGGACTGGTTCGAAACGACCGCGATCGAGATCTGTGCGTCGTTGAAAATAAATTCAATTTGCTTTGCCGTGAGGGTCGGGTAGATGGGCACGTCGACAGCTCCGAGGAGAACAATCCCCATATCCGCAATCACCCACTCAGGTCTGTTTTCGGAAATGATCGCGATTGCATCATTCTTTTTGACGCCGAGGGACGCAAGTCCGAGCGCGAACATTTCAACTTTTCTTCGGAACTCTGCGTAAGAAATTCCGCGGTACTTTTTATCTACTTTGTGCATGAGAATCGGACGCGACTCTGCATAGTACTTCTTGGTCACTGTGTCAAACATTTCAATGATCGTCGAAAATTGTGCAGCGACTCCCATAAAAAACTCCTTGGTGTAATGAATTCAAATGCAGAAAAAATATCTGAGGAAGATGATGATGAAAGTATGTCAACTGGCTGCAAAATGCAAGAGTTTCATCCGTAAGATTTGCGCACACTCGTCCACGATTTCGTTTTGAGCCCCTGCCCGAGAATATTCGTGAAATTACATTTTAAACTCGTATCGTTAGTTTAATAACGGCATTATGTGGAAACAGTCAAACAAAACTACATCACATTCTACTGATGTCAAGCTGTTTTTTCACACGGCATTTTTTTTCTCATTTTTTACTTGACTTGTATGCCTTAAGCGGCTATATTCACAACCAGTTAGCTATTGATTTCCCACCGGCATAGTTCATCCTAATAAGTGGTTTGAATATCTAGCGCCCGTTCTTTCTGAAACTCAGCAATTGTTGAAGATTTGGCGGGATTGGAACAGAAAATTCACCGGTATTGATATATAATTCGGGATGCGAGAATTTTTTGGAATGAGTCTTTTTTTCCAGAATGAGCATCTCAATACATCGTTTGGCAAATTTGGAGAGGAAGTAAGACATGGCAGAGAGCGACATCACGGTTGCGGAAAAAAAGGGGAGCGCACGCTCAGGAAATGGCGCCGCGGCAGGGCAGGGATTGACTATCCAGCGCTATTTCACAAAGCCTGGTGTTCATCCGTTTGACGAGATTGAATGGGAACTGCGTTCTGCCTCGATCTCTAATGAGAAAGGAGAGAAGATTTTTGAGCAGAAGAATGTCGAGATTCCCAAATCATGGTCGATGACTGCGACGAACGTTGTTGTGTCGAAGTACTTTCATGGTCTTATTGGAACACCCGAGCGCGAGACGAGTGTACGGCAATTGGTGGATCGCGTCGCTAAGGCGACGTCTGTATGGGGACGGAAAGGGGGCTACTTTGCGTCCGAGGAAGATGGGAAGATCTTTTATAATGAGTTGACATACCTTCTGGTGAATCAATACATGGCGTTCAATAGTCCTGTCTGGTTTAACGTCGGTGTTGAAGAGAGGCCACAGTGTTCTGCGTGCTTTATCAATTCTGTTCAAGACACGATGGACTCCATTCTTGAACTTGCACGAACGGAAGGAAGACTCTTTAAGTTTGGTTCCGGCACAGGGTCGAACCTCTCGACACTCCGCTCGTCGAGAGAAAATCTTTCCGGAGGAGGAACAGCTTCCGGTCCCGTCTCTTTCATGAAGGGTTTCGACGCCTTCGCCGGCGTCATTAAGTCCGGAGGCAAAACCCGCCGCGCTGCAAAGATGGTTATTCTCAATATCGACCACCCCGATGTTGTCGATTTCATTAATTGCAAAGCGGAAGAAGAAAAGAAAGCATGGGCGTTGATCGAAGCAGGATATAACGGCGGCTTCAACGTGCCCGGGGGCGCATACGATTCGATAGCGTATCAAAACGCAAATCATTCCGTCCGCGTCACGGATGAATTTATGAAAGCGGCTCTCGAGGACAAAGAGTGGACGACGAAAGCAGTCCGAGGCGGCAAGGTGATGGATACGTTCCGTGCGCGCGACCTTTTGCGCCAGACGGCGGAAGCGGCATGGCTCTGCGGCGATCCGGGAATGCAGTATGATACGACGATCAACAATTGGCATACATCGTCCGCGACAGCGCGCATCAATTCATCGAACCCGTGCAGTGAATACATGTACCTCGACGATTCTGCCTGCAATCTCGCGTCGCTCAATCTTATGAAATTCAGAAAGAATAACGGCGAGTTGGATGTCGAGTCGTTCAAGCATGCAGTCGATATCACAATCACCGCGCAGGAAATCTTCGTCGACAATGCAAGTTATCCGACGCCGGCGATCGAGAAAAACAGTCACGATTTCCGTCCGCTCGGACTCGGCTACGCAAACCTCGGCGCACTGCTGATGGCACGCGGTCTTGCCTATGACAGCGATGCCGGCCGAGAATACGCCGCTGCAATCACATCGTTGATGTGCGGCCAGGCGTACAAACAATCTGCCCTCATTGCAAGAGAAATCGGGCCGTTCAGAGGCTTCGCGGCGAACCGGGAACCGATGTTGAATGTCATGAACAAACACGGCTTGTATGCGGATAGAATCAGCGACAATTATGTCCCGAATGAACTCCTCTTGGCGTCAAGCCAAGTGTGGAAGGAAGCCATCGTTGTCGGCAAAGAGTTCGGCTTCCGTAACGGCCAGGCGACGGTGCTCGCTCCGACAGGCACAATCGGCTTCATGATGGATTGTGATACGACCGGCGTCGAACCGGATATCGCGCTCGTGAAGTATAAAAAACTCGTCGGCGGCGGGATGATGAAAATTGTGAATCAGACAGTTCCCGAAGCCCTGAGAAAACTCGGGTACGACAGCGAGCAGATCGAACACATCGTGAAGTTTATCGAGAAGAACGATACCATTGAAGGGGCGCCATATTTGAAAGAGGAGCATCTTTCCGTATTCGACTGTGCGTTTAAGCCGGCGAAAGGGGAGCGTTCCATACAATATATGGGCCATATCAAGATGATGTCGGCCGCGCAGCCATTCCTTTCCGGCGCGATATCAAAAACGGTGAACATGCCTACCGAAGTAACGCCCGACGAGATTATGCAAGCGTATATCGAAGCATGGAAACTCGGCTTGAAGTCGATCGCCGTCTACCGCGACGGCTGCAAGCGGACCCAGCCCCTCAGTACGTCGCTGGAGAAGGGCGATAAGCAGAAGGCACGTCCCGCCCGGCGCCGGCGACTGCCCGATGAACGCCAGGCGATAACCCACAAATTCAGCATTGCGGGACATGAAGGTTACATCACTGTCGGACTCTATGAAGATGAAACTCCGGGAGAAGTGTTCATTACAATGTCCAAGGAAGGTTCTACTATTTCCGGTATCATGGACGCGCTGGCAACCTCCGTTTCGCTCGCCTTGCAGTACGGAGTTCCGTTGAAAGTCCTCACGGACAAATTCACACATATGCGGTTCGAACCGTCCGGTTTCACCAACAACAAAGATATTCCTATTGCGAAATCAATCTGCGATTATATTTTCCGATGGCTCGGAATGAAATTCCTACCGAAAGAAGAACAACCCGCGACGACCCTCGTTGCTGATTCGCCGATGCTTGAAAAGACCGATGCCGGAAATCGATCCCTTCGGGAAAAGCTCGAATTGAAACGTGCGTCGGCAATCGAATCGAATGAGAAGGTCATTTTCCAGACTCAGGCGGACGCGCCGCCCTGTTCGGAGTGCGGAAGTATCATGATTCGATCGGGCAGTTGTTACAAATGTCTGCAGTGCGGATCGACAAGCGGATGCTCGTGACAATCAACAATGGACAATAAGAAAACGCCGATGATCAATTCATCGGCGTTTTGCTTTGCGGCTCCTCCCCTTGAAACTCACTCAAAAATTTTGCATAATTACCTACGGGACGTTCGGATGAACGTCCTTATTTTTTCCTCTACGAAAAGAAAACTATGCGCAGCGCAACGATCCAACGCAAAACCAAAGAGACGAACATCTCCGTGACACTGGAGATAGATGGGAGCGGGAAGTATTCCATCTCGACCGGCGTCGGATTTCTTGATCACATGCTCGAGCTGTTTACGAAGCACGGCATGTTCAACCTCCAACTGAAATGCAAGGGCGATCTCCATGTGGACGATCACCACACTACGGAAGATGTCGCCATTGCACTCGGGAAGGCGTTCGACAAGGCTCTGAAAGAGAGGGCAGGAATTTCACGCTACGGCTCAGCATATGTTCCCATGGATGAATCGCTGGCGCGCTGCGTAGTTGATCTCGGCGGGCGCTCGGCATTGGTGTTCAAAGCAGACTTCAACAGAAAAAAAGTCGGCGATCTTTCCACCGAGATGATCAAGCACTTCTTTCAGTCGTTCGCCGAGAATGTCAAAGCAAACGTCCATATCGAAGTTTTGTACGGCGTCAACACGCATCACAAAATTGAGGCATTGTTCAAGGCGCTTGCGCGGGCGATGTGTATTGCGTGTGAGAAGGACGCGAGGGTGAAAGGTGTGCTCTCGACTAAAGGAAGACTGTAGTTAACGCATGAGTTAAAAGTGAAAAGTTAAAAGTGAAAATTAATCCGGTCGTCTCATTGCTCTTTTAACTTTTCACTTAAAACTTTTAACTGTTGTTCCATGATTGGTATCATCGATTACAAACTGAACAACCTCCGCTCCGTCCAGAAAGCCTTTGAAAAAGTTGGGGCGGTCTCGTTTATTTCGAGCGATCCGAAAGAGCTCGCGCGTTCGGACAAACTTGTGCTGCCGGGAGTCGGAGCGTTCGGGAAGGCGATGGAGAATATTTACTCGCTCAATCTTGAAGAAACGATCCGAGCCCATGTCGCAGACGGTAAGCCCCTCATCGGCATTTGCCTTGGCATGCAGCTTCTTTTTACACGGAGTTATGAGAACGGAGCGCACAACGGCTTGAATTTCATTAACGGAGAGGTCAAACTGTTTCCGAGTTCCGTGAAGGTTCCGCATATCGGATGGAATCAGGTCGAGATACGGCGGCAATCGAAGATTCTCACATCCGTAGTAAACAACAGTTTTGTCTATTTTGTCCACTCCTATTATACGGAACCGAAGGAGAACGTTACCCTGACAACGACTGAGTACGGTTTTCATTTTGCATCCGTCGTTCAACGTGAAAATGTGTTCGGCATTCAATTTCATCCGGAAAAGAGCCAAGTTGCGGGTCTTCAAATGCTGAAAAACTTCTCAGAACTATAAATTTCATGATCCTAATATTTCCCGCTATCGACATCAAAAATGGAAAATGTGTCCGGCTGGTCCAAGGAGAGCCGGGCACGGAGAAAATCTATTCGGATGATCCGGCGAAAATGGCGATTCTCTGGCGGGGTGAAAATGCAAAGACGCTGCACGTGGTCGATCTCGACGGCGCCTTCCAGGGACACCTGAAAAACCTTGAAGCAATACGAAGAGTTGTCGATGCGGTCGATATTCCGATTCAACTGGGGGGCGGAATCAGAACATACGAAGAAGTAAAACAACTCTTTGAGATCGGAATTTACCGCGTCGTATTGGGGACCGCGGCAATTGAAGATCCCGAGCTGGTAAGGCGTGTGATAAAGGATTTTGGGATCAGAAAGGTCGCGGTCGGTATCGATGCGAAGAACGGCGTCGTGATGACGCAGGGATGGAAGCACGATTCAGGGGTCGACGCGATTTCACTTGCGTTGACAATGAAGGAGTTAGGCGTCTGCAGGATTGTCTACACCGATATCGCGCGGGATGGAATGATGTCCGGCCCAAACTTCGACGCGATAAAAGAGATGGCAGTGAAGACGAGTATAAAGATAACCGCTTCTGGCGGCGTCTCGTGCTTCAAAGACCTGATCAGGATGCAGGAACTGGAAAAATTTGGTGTCGATTCGGTTATCGTGGGAAAGGCTTTGTATGAAAATAGATTCCCGTGCCAGGCGCTTTGGCGGATGAACGAAAAGGAACTTGAAGACCTCGGTCCGACGAGGCGAATTTAAACAATGACCAATGATCAATGAGTAATGGGCAACGGGAAGAACATTCTCAATTCATCACCCATTATTCATCACCCATTATTCATTACTCATTAAGAAAGTGTTGGCGAAGAGAATCATACCGTGTTTGGATGTCGACAAAGGCCGTGTGGTCAAGGGCGTGAACTTTGTCGGCCTTGTGGATGCCGGCGATCCTGTCGTGCAAGCGAAATTCTATGATGGCGAAGGTGCCGACGAACTTGTTTTTCTCGATATCACCGCTTCGTCGGACAACAGAGCAACGATGCTCGACGTAGTGCGACGAACCGCTGAAGAAGTCTTCATTCCATTCACCATCGGCGGCGGGATACGATCTGTGGAGGATATGCGAGAGATTCTCCGCAGCGGTGCGGACAAGATCAGCATCAATACTGCCGCAGTCAAAAATCCCGCACTCGTTTCGGAAGGGGCTGAACGTTTCGGTGTGCAGTGTATCGTCGTAGCCATAGATGTAAAGCAGGTTCCCTCAGCACACAATTGGAAAGTGTATATCAACGGCGGGCGGACGGAAACGGAACTCGACGCAGTCGAGTGGGCGCGAAAAGCAGAGTCTCTCGGCGCCGGCGAAATTCTTCTCACGAGCATGGATCGCGATGGGACGAAGGACGGTTATGACATTGCGCTTCTGCGTGCAATCACTTCCGTTGTGAAAATTCCTGTCATCGCCAGCGGCGGCGCAGGGACTCTTGAGCATTTCCATTCTGCCCTTCACGAAGGACGCGCCGACGCGGTTCTGGCAGCGTCGATCTTTCATTTCCGAGAGTACACGATCAGGCAAGCGAAGGAATATTTGTTATCGAAAAATGTCCTCGTACGAAATTGAACTGTTCATCGCAGAGGCGCTGAGAAGAATATGAATATACTGGACCAACTGAAATTCGATTCACAGGGGCTCATCGCTGCTATTGCGCAGGATGAGAACTCGGGGGCGGTATTAATGATGGCATGGATGAACAAAGAAAGCCTGCGAGTGACTATTGAAACTCGGCGGGCGACGTACTGGAGTCGATCGAGAAAAAAACTCTGGGCCAAAGGGGAAGAGTCGGGAAATATTCAGGAAGTCAGATCGGTTTACGTCGACTGCGATGGCGACGCTGTCCTGTTGAAGGTGCACCAGGTCGGCGGTGCAGCGTGCCATACCGGACATAGAAGCTGCTTCTATCGCGAAGTTGTCGACGCCGGGAAGGGTTTTAAGGAATCGGGGGAGATCCTGTTCAATCCGGACAACGTGTACAGGAAATAGAAAATGAAATTCACTGTCATCGGGCATCTTTGTTTAGATGTTATCCATCACCCGGACGGGACGGAGACGAAGAGCTACGGCGGGATTTATTTTGCCGTTGCCGCGTTGGCGAACATTGCATCGAAGGACGACGTCATTTATCCCGTATTCGGTGCCGGTGAAGGGGAGTTCGAAACAGTGAAGCAAATTTTTTCGCGATATTCCAATGTTGACTCTGAAGGAGTATATCAAATCGCAGGAGAAACAAACCACGTCCATCTTTTTTACGGGGACAAAGGGACGAGGACCGAGTGTTCAAAACATATTGCACCGCCGATTCCATTCCCGCGGATTGAACCGTATCTTTCGGTTCATGGGATTCTCCTCAACATGATATCAGGAACGGATATTACGCTGGACACGCTCGATCAGATCCGTCTCTCGGTGAGATCGAAGAACACTCCGATTCACCTCGACGTTCACAGCCTGACGCTCGGCGTCAATTCCGATGCTACGAGGTTTCGGCGGGCAGTATCGGAATGGCGGCGATGGTGCTTCATGATTAACTCAGTGCAAATGAACGAGGAGGAGGCTGCCGGTCTCACGATCGAGAAATATGACGAGGAGTCCTTTGCAAAACAGATGCTGCCGTTGATGGTTAACGCATTGTTCATTACCCGCGGCGCGAGAGGTGCGACGGTGTTTCAACAAGAGCACAAACATTTGATACGAAAGGATATTCCCGGCATCGCAGCCGGCTCAACAGACCCGACAGGGTGCGGCGATGTGTTCGGCTCTGCTTTTTTCTATCAATATTGCCGGACGAAAAATTTTGACAGGGCGGCTGAGTTTGCCAATCAGGTCGCCGCGGCGAACAGCACATTCGCCGGTTCGGGGAGCATTGACGAGCTCTCTCGATTCAAAGCATCGAACGGAAATGGAAAATGAAACGCATCCTCATTTGCGGCAGCAATGGTTTACTGGGACAGCGTTTGGCTATGATGCTGGGCCACGAGACTGAGTATGAAGTGCTCAATACGTCCTACCACAGGTCGTTTGTGCTCGACAATCATTTTTTTGACTACACACAACTTGACGTCACAAACAAAAGCGATGTGAAGAGTCTCATCACAAGTTTTCGTCCGGACATCATCATCAACGGGGCGGCGATGACGAACGTCGACGCGTGTGAAACGCAGCGGGAACTTGCGTGGAAGGTGAACGTCATGGGTGTCGAGAATCTGGTCGAAGTCTCCCGGCGAATCGACTGCACACTATTTCATCTTTCGACGGATTATGTGTTCGACGGAAAGAACGGTCCGTATAAAGAAAGCGACCGAGTGAATCCGATCAATTATTACGGGAAGACAAAGCTGGCAGGAGAGAACGCAATTCTGGCCGGCGGAATTTCTTCCACAATTATTCGGACAATCGTTGTCTACGGAACCGGCATCAACGTGAAGAATAATTTCGCGCTTTGGGTCGTCAACAGACTGCGAGCGGGTGAGGCTATCCGCTGCGTCGAAGACCAAATTGCCAATCCGACACACGTGAGCGATCTCTCGGCCGGCATCCTCAAGGCGATCGAGCGCGAGCGTACAGGCCTGTATCATATCTGCGGCGCGGATGCAGTCAGCCGGTACGAGTTTGCCATGAAAGTTGCCGAAGTATTCGGGCTCGATGCCTCACTGATCGAGGGTGTAAAATCCGACACGTTCCGACAGACCGCGCCCCGGCCGATGATGACAGGGTTCATTACCTCGAAAGCTCAAAGCGAACTCGATTTTCATCCGATGACTGCGACCGAAGGACTCGAAACGCTAAAACGAGAATTGCTACACTTGACTTTGAATTGATAGGAGAATGGGAGCAATGTTCCGAATCGCCGGCAAATTTCCGCTTGCACTATTTCCCTTACTTTTTCTTATTCTTGCAGTCGCGATCGACTCTTGCGCGCCGTCGAAGGAAGCTGGGGTAACGCCTCCGGCCCCGAAAAAGGAACTTACGACAACGTTCAAAATTTTATCGCTCAATGTTCGTCATACGTTGAAGGAAAAGAGTGATGTACGGAAGCTCACGAAATTCATAAAATCATCCGGAGCGGAAATAGTAGCAGTGCAGCAGATTGAACGGCCGACGGAGGGAAAAACAGGTTTCGATGCCGTCAAGGAACTTGCGAAGCAAACCGAAATGTACGACTTTTTCGGGAAGGCGCGGTTTCTGGAGGGATTCGATTCCGGCAATGCGCTTCTCAGCATCTATCCCGTGGAGCAGACGTCTGTCCGTTCGTTGCCTGTCGAGAAAGGGAAAGTCCGCCGTTCACTCGCGTTTGGCGTCGTTGATGTCGGTTTAAAGGAACTGGGCGTGGCGTCGACAGAGTTGGATGATCAGTCGGCGCCTGAGCGACTCGCGCAGGCGGAAGAGATCTTTTCGATCGCCCAATCGCTTTCTGACGTGTCTTTGGTTGTCTGCGGGGATTTCGGAGAATCGCTTTCGGGGAAAGCTTCGGCGAAGATGGCGGAACGATTTAACGCAGCAAATTCGTTACAGGAAGCAGCCAAGATCTCTCAGCAACATGTCTATGCGATTAAGAATCCAAAAATCGAGCCGCTCTCAGTCGAGAAGCTGAAATTCAGCGGCTCATTCGACGCGATCCTAGTCACCATGCGAGTTACGCAGTGAACAGCGAACAGTAATCAGTAAGGAGTAAGCAGTAAGCAGTAAGCAGGATGCCTGACCCACGACTCAGGACCACGGACCCAGGACCCATAACCCATAACCCATAACCCATAACCCATAACCCATAACAACGAACTCATAACTCCGAACTACTAACTCAAGACAATGCTGGACCTAAAATTTATTCGCGAACATACCGAACTCGTCAAGCAAGGCATCAAAGCGAAGCGTGAAGTTGACAACGTAGACAAAATTTTATTGCTCGACGAACAGCGCAGGGCATTCATACAGGAGGGGGAGACGTTAAAAGCGAAGCGCAACGATGTCTCGGCAAAGATCGGCCAAGTGAAAAAATCAGGCGGCGATGCAAGCAGCGCGATCACCGAGATGAACGAAGTGAAATCGCGCATTCAAGCAATAGACGAGGAATTAAAAGTCGTTCAAGAGCAAGTCGAGGCGTTGCTGCTAACGGTTCCCAATGTTCCCCACTCGTCGGTTCCTGTTGGAGCGACACCTGGGGAGAATAAAGAAGTTTCTGTTTGGGGGGAGAAGCTCTCCGTCGACTTTGAGTTGAAGCCCCATTGGGATCTAACCGACAAACTCAGCATTATTGATTTTACGCGGGGTGCAAAGGTCACAGGCGCCGGCTTTCCGTTCTATGTCGGAAAGGGTGCGATTCTTGAGCGCTCTCTCATCAATTTTTTTCTTGACCAGGCGGCGGAACGAGGATACAAAGAATTGGCACCGCCGTTGCTCGTGAACGAAGAGAGCGCCCGCGGCACAGGACAGATTCCCGATAAGGAAGATCTGATGTATATCGCAGAGCGCGAGGGGTACTATATGATACCCACAGCCGAAGTGCCGGTGTCGAACTTTCATAGGAAGGAAGTATTTGAGGAGAAGGAACTGCCCGTTCAATATGCCGCCTACAGCGCGTGCTTTCGTCGTGAGGCTGGTTCGTACGGCAAAGATGTCCGCGGCCTGAACAGGCTTCATCAATTTGATAAAGTGGAGCTGGTTAAGTTCGTCTTGCCGACGAGGTCATACGAAGAATTGGAATCGCTTCGCAGCGATGCCGAGCATCTTCTGCAGTTGCTCGGACTTCCCCACCGTACATCGCTCATGTGCACTGGCGACATGGGGTTCACGCAAACAAAGAAATACGATCTGGAAGTCTGGGCTCCCGGTCAAAAGAAATGGCTGGAAGTTTCTTCGTGCAGCAACTTTGAAGCGTTTCAGGCCCGGCGTATGAACATTAAATACAAAGTGAAAGAAACAGGCAAGCAAGAATTTGTCCACACGTTGAACGGTTCCGCCCTCGCGTTGCCGCGCGTCGTCGCCGCCCTCCTTGAACATTATCAAACGCCGGAGGGGAAGGTCATTGTTCCGAAAGTGCTCCAGGCGTATACGAAGTTTGCAGTGATAGAATAGGGAGAGGGTTCTTAGCTCTTTGCCATTAGCTATTGGGGGGACAAATGAGAAATTTCACAACACTCAATATTTGGCAACAGGGAATACAACTTGTTATTGATGTATACAAGTTGTCTGAAAAGTTACCAGCGGAAGAGAAGTACGGATTGAAGAGTTAGATATGCCGCGCGGCGGTTTCTATTCCTTCCAACATTGCCGAAGGTAGCAGTAGACCGAGCGAAGCAGAGTATGGACGCTTTTTGGAAATGGCGTTGGGATCTGCGTACGAAGTAGAAACCCAATTAATAACAATTCAAAGATTGCATTTAGTTTCCAGCGATCAAATAGAAAAACCGCAAACCTTGTTGGATCTAGAGCAGAAAATGATCAACAGTCTAATAAGCAAGCTAAAGCCAAAAGCAAATAGCTAACAGCCAATCATGAAATCCCTTCTGCGTCTCCGTTCCTACCTCGCAAAGTATAAAACCACGTTATTCTGGGGTATCTGTACGGTGATCGTCAGCAATCTGTTCATGGTCGCAACGCCTCTTTTTATCGGCAATGCGATCGACACAATCAAGCGCGGACTTGAAACTGGCGTGTTGCATCACACAGATTTACTGGCGTATGCCGGATTGATCGTCGGGTTTGCATCGGTGTCTGGCTACATGACCTTTCTGACGCGGCAGACCATCATTGTTGTTTCGCGCAAGATTGAATATGACCTGCGCAATGATTTTCTTTCGCACATTCAAAAGCTACCCCTTAATTACTTTCAGAATACTCCGACCGGCGATCTGATGGCGCACGCAACTAATGACATCTCCGCGGTGCGCAACGCGCTCGGTCCGGGCATTATGTACCCATCCGATACATTCATGACATTTTCAATGGCGCTGACGCTCATGTTCATTATGGACTCATCGCTGACATGGATGGCGCTGGTTCCGCTCCCGCTTGTGTCGTACGCGGTCTATAAGCTTGGACAGATTATTCATGCCAAGTTCAACGAGAGGCAGGAGCAGTATTCTCTCCTGACCACGCGCGCCCAGGAAAATCTTTCGGGCATTCGTGTGGTAAAGGCGTATGTGCGCGAGGAGTACGAGATCGGACTTTTCGAAAAATTGAGTTGGGAGTATTTGAAGAAAAATCTCGTTCTCGCGAAGGCGCAATCGGTGATGTGGCCGTTAATGTACATGCTTGTGGGATTCTCATTGGTTATCACAGTGTATTTCGGCGGCCTTCAGGTGATTGAGGGAAAAATCACCATCGGCACATTAACCGCATTCTTTACGTATCTCTCCATGTTGATCTGGCCGATGATCGCCTTCGGTTGGGTGACGAACATCATCCAACAAGGGGCGGCATCGATGGAAAGGCTTGGCAAAATATTTGACACGGTGCCGGAGATTCGGGATACCGATACAACGGATATTCTGATCAAACACCTCGATGGCGGAATAGAATTCAGCAATGTCTCCTTTACGCACAAAGGGGCGCCAAAGCCGACGTTGCAGAACATTTCTCTGAAAATACCCAAAGGAACGACGCTTGCCGTCGTTGGCTATACCGGCTCCGGGAAGAGCACGTTTATCAATTTGATCTCCCGATTGTACGATGTAACTGAGGGAGAACTCCGTATCGATGGAGTTGACATAAGGAAAATTCCGCTTGAGGTGTTGCGCACACATATCGGCTACGTGCCGCAGGAGACATTTCTTTTCTCCGAATCCATATCGGAAAACATCAGTTACGGCGCAGACGGGACTTCGCGGGAACAAATCCATGAAGCAGCGGAGATTTCCCAAATCGGCAAGGATGTTTCGGAATTTCCGCAGCAGTTCGACACCATGCTCGGCGAGCGGGGCATCACATTGTCGGGCGGACAAAAACAGCGCACAAGCATTGCGCGGGCAGTGATGCGCAGGCCGAAGATCCTCATTTTGGATGATGCCCTCTCGTCGGTCGATACGTACACGGAAGAGGCGATACTCGGTCGGCTTCGCCGCGTGATGGAAGACCGGACAAGCATTATTATCAGTCACCGTATCTCCACGGTGAAAGAAGCGGACATGATTATCGTTCTGGATAAAGGGCGGATTGTCGAGCAAGGATCGCACGATGAACTCGTGGAACGGGGAGGGATCTATGCGAATCTGCACTACAAGCAATTGCTGGAGAAGGAATTGGAGCAGCTCAATTAAAAGTTGAAAATGAAAAGTTGAAAATTATAAATGATTAGGGGGGATCATGAAAGAGAAGGATATAAAGATTTTAGATAGAAGTTATCAATTTGCGCTCAGGGTAGTCAAAATGGGGCAACAACTACCCGAGAATAATGGCGCCAGGATTATTGGCAAGCAACTTCTCAGAGCGGGGACTTCAGTAGGTGCAAATATCGAAGAAGCAATCAGAGCATACTCAAAACCAGAATTTACCCACAGAATGAGTGTTGCACTGAAAGAGGCAAGAGAGACTCACTATTGGCTTCGTCTTCTCCGGGATTCATCAATAATAAAGCAGATAAGACTTCAAGCGATCATATTGGAAGCTGAAGAAATGAAGAAAATTCTCGGTGCAATTGTCCGCACCGCTCGCAAGAACAAAATATGTTGAATCATTTTTCACTTTCAACTTTTAACTTTTCACTGTCTTCATGCACGAAGAAGAAATCCTCGGAAAAGCGTACGACGGCACATTGATGAGGCGGCTGCTGCACTATCTCCGCCCGTACCAGTGGTACGTTCTCCTCGGTATCGCTTTAAGCATGGTGGTCTCCGGTCTCGAAGCGGTGCGGCCGTACTTCACAAAAATCGCAGTTGATGTCAATATCAAAAATCACGACGCGCACGGCCTGTTAGTGACCGCGCTCATGTTTCTGGGCGTGATGACGCTGCGCGGAATACTGCAATACTTCAATTCATACCTGGTCCAGTGGATCGGACAGCGCACAATTTTTGATTTGCGGATGGAAATCTTCCGTCATCTGCAAAATCTCTCGCTCAAGTTCTACGACAAGAATCCCATCGGGAGACTCATTACGCGCGTGACGAACGATGTCGAGGTGTTGAACGAAATGTTTTCTTCCGGCATCGTGATGGTCTTCAGCGATGTGTTTATGATTATCGGAATCCTGTGGTTTATGTTTTCGATGAACTGGCAGCTTGCGTTGGTGTCGCTCAGCGTTCTGCCTTTCCTTTTTTACGGAACGTTCCTCTTCCGGAAGAAAGCGCGCGAGGCGTACCGCGACGTTCGCATACAAATTGCGAAGATCAACACCTTCATGCAGGAGCACATTACGGGAATGATCGTTGATCAGATTTTCAATCGGGAGAAGAAAGCGTACGATCAGTTCGACAGGTTAAATGCAGCGCACCGGAATGCGAACATTCGCTCGGTTTTCTACTATGCCGTCTTTTATCCCTCCGTCGATATCATCGGCGCAGTCGCGATCGGATTGATAATCTGGTATGCCGGCGGCAGAGCATTGGAGGGAAAAGTCACGATCGGAACGATCATGGCATTCCTCCAATTCAACGAAATGTTCTGGCGGCCGATTCGAGACCTATCGGAAAAGTACAACATCATGCAGACGGCGATGGCGTCATCCGAAAGGATCTTCAAATTGTTAGATGATAAAACCATCATTCACGATTCGAATACTCCGTCGCCGCTTCCGTCGGTAAAGGGAAAAATAGAATTTCGCAATGTATGGTTCGCGTATAACGATGAAAATTGGGTGCTAAAAAATGTATCGTTCACCATCCAGCCGGGAGAAACCGCGGCATTCGTCGGACACACGGGGGCCGGCAAGACGACGATCATCAGCCTGCTCTCGAGATTCTATGATATCCAAAAAGGAGAGATTCTCGTCGACGACCTGAACATCAAGGACCTGAGAAAAGAGGATCTGCGAAAACATATTGCGGTGGTGCTGCAGGATGTCTTCCTTTTTTCGGGAGATATCAAGGGAAATATTAGTCTCGGAAACAAGAAGATTCCGTTCGAGCATGTCCGGGCTGCTGCGCAGTTTGTCGGAGTGGATCAGTTCATAGAAGCAATGCCGCGGAAATACGATGAAGAGGTGAAGGAACGGGGCGCGACCCTCTCCGTCGGACAGAAACAACTTCTCTCATTCGCCCGAGCGTTGGCCTACAACCCGAAGATATTGGTTCTCGACGAGGCGACTTCAAGCGTCGATACTGAAACGGAGTTGTTGATTCAATCCGCGATCAAAAAATTGCTTACAGGGAGAAGCTCGATCGTCATCGCCCATCGTCTCTCCACAATCCAAAACGCAGACAAGATTATTGTGATGCACAAAGGGGAGATCCGCGAGACCGGAACGCATCAGGAGTTGCTGGCTCTTGGCGGGATCTACTTCAAGCTGTACCAGCTGCAGTACAGGGAACAAGAAGTCAATTAGTGATTGCGCGGATTCCTCAGATTTATCGCAGATTGCAGATTGCGCAGATTAAAAGTGTGCTCTCCATCGCAAAGTGAATTGGGATTTTCGATGGTTCATAGTATACCCTGTTTTTGAGCTAATGGTGGGCCAAAGATGAACAAGAGAAAGAACGGCGCGCACCAGAACTTTTCGCATTAGGCAGTATCTATATCAACTGCAGTAAAGGGAACAGGGTAGGATTGAGCTGTATTTGGTACACATTATTGGCTTGCTATTTTGAATTCCGCATAGCGTTTCTCAAGCAATATTTTACTTGGCGATAATTCGGAAGGTGTCGGTAAAACAATTCTTTTCTCGCTAAGGTTTTTGAGTCCATGAAGCAACATTGGGCCGTCTTCTTCATCAAGAACATCTTTTCGTACCTCAATTATATAGTCAGGTCTAAGCCCCAACAAGTCAGAATCGAAGGCAGCGTGATGCAACTTGCAGAGAGCAATTCCATTTTGTACTGTAGGTATTCCTTCAGGTTCTGAGTCCGCGATGATATGGGCAGCATCGAGCAATTCTGGATGTCTCAATCGGCAAAAAGAACATTGTTGCCTATATGCAAGAAGGACTCTTTCTCGAAACCCTCTTTGGTGCAATCGCTGTTTTATCGTTGCAGTTATGTACGTTCTTCTTGCTTCATCGTTAGAATCAGCAACGAGCATTGCCCTTGAATTTCCTAGAAACGTTTTGAAATATACCGGATCGTCTGCCGCAACTTTGAATGTCAGACTGTGAAGCATATCACCAACTATAAATACTGGGAATATCACATAGTACTTTCCGGGAACAATACCATGGAAGTAAATCAAAGGTATTTGTTCTTTCATTGCAGCACGCAATCCCTCATTGTCTTTGTGATTGGGGTTTGTCCCTCGATAGCGGTACAATAGCAAGCCGTTGTGATCGAAGCTGTCATCGTATGGTCCATCGGACGTTGTTGTGATAGACAATGGAATTTTGGACAGTGCCTGTGGTTTAAAGATTCCTTGTGGTCCGACGAGTGGAACACGTTTTCCCTCGAACTCAAATCCTTGCGTCAACAGTTGCCGTTGCAGAACGTCTCCGTGAACTTTGATTTGTTTTGATAACCATGCGAATGAAGCTAATCGGATTCTTTGGTCTAGACTAGATTCTTGTGAGTTCATTCTGAAGACTCTGAGGAGGTGTTAGCAAGCCCTTTATTTTATCCAGCGCACTTTGATTTTATTTTCCACCTGCTTAAACTCTTTATCGCCGGTCACCAATTCGCACTTCTTTTTTATTGCCAGCGCTGCGGCAAAACAATCTGCGAAGGACATTTTATTGAAAGCTTTTAGCTCTGCAGCCGTGCGGGTCAATTCTTTATCTGCCTCGACTACGTGAATTGGCAGTGCCTTCAAAGTATCTTCTGCAAGCTTCGCTGTTTTTTCACCGCCGCTGCGATAACCGTGGTACAAAACTTCTCCCCAATTCACAACACACATGTATGCCATGCGGTCTTTTAATACGCACTCGTCAAGTACCGCAGAGACTTCATCGTAACCCTCTTCGCGTTCCAGAAATGATATCAGGGCATAGCTGTCTAAGACAGTCGCTTTCATAATTCCCGCTCCCGCTTCTTGTCTTCCATGAGCGACTTGAGCATTTTTCCTTCCGTCCCCAAAATTCCTGCCAGGCTTTCAAAATAGTTTTTGTCGAGGGGCTGGATCAGCAGCTTGCCGTTTTGTTCGATAAACGCGATCTTTGTTCCCTTTTTTATTCCGAACTTGCGGCGGATCTTTGCCGGTACAACAACCTGTCCCTTGACAGTGACAACTGATGTTTCCATGGGTACCCTCTTTTTGTTTAAGGATACATAATTGTCAAATGTAAGTCAAGTAAAAAATATAGCTTACGAAAAAGTAATTTGTACTACCCATTGATTGCGCTGATTACGCTGATTGCGCTCAGATTGCTGATTTCTCAGATGGCGATGTACGCATCATCCCTCAACTCCTTATTCAAGAAAGTACAGCTTTCGTCTGAACTTTGGCCAATCCAAATTCACTTCTCATGGTCTATACCCTGCTTACAATCTGCGTAATCTGCAATCTGCGATAAATCTGAGCAATCAGAGCAATCAACTTGTAAGTTCGCCCCATTTTTCCTACTTTTCCTTCAATAAATTTATCAATCAAAACGAGTTGGGAGTGGTGTATGTCCAACAAAGTCATAACCATTGAGCGCCACATCATCGATGGTGAGCGTCAGCATCCCGGGGCGACGGGAAATTTCTCCGCCGTTCTCCGCGACCTCACGCTGGCCATCAAAGTGATTTGGCGGGAAGTAAGCAAGGCGGGATTGGTGAACATCCTTGGAGTTGTCGGCAAGGAGAATATTCACGGCGATGTTGTGAAAAAATTGGACGTGTTCGCCGACGAAGCAATTTACAAGGCAATGGACCATGGCGGGCATCTTTGCGTGATGGCGTCGGAAGAGAATGAAGACGTACTGCACATCCCCGACGATTATCCGAAGGGAAAGTATGTGCTTCTATTTGACCCGCTCGACGGATCGTCGAACATCGACGCCAATGTCAGTATCGGCACAATATTCTCCATCTATCGCCGCGTTTCTAATTCCGGCAAAGGAACGCTTGCCGATTGCACACAACCCGGCTACAAGCAAATTGCGGCGGGATACGTGGTATACGGTTCAAGCACGATGATGGTGTACACGACGGGCGACGGAGTGCACGGATTCACGCTCGACCCGAGCATCGGCGAGTTCTTGCTGTCGCATGAGAACATTCGCGTTCCGAAACGCGGGAGGATATATAGTGTGAACGAAGGAAACTATCGTTATTGGGATGAGGGCGTGAAGAAATACATCAAATATTTGCAGGAGGAAGATAAGGGGACCAGCAGGCCTTACTCCGCCCGATACATCGGTTCGATGGTCGCGGATATTCACCGGACGCTGTTGTACGGCGGTATTTTCCTCTATCCGGGCGACACACGATATCCGAAAGGAAAGCTGCGCCTCATGTACGAAGCGAATCCGTTGGCGTTCATCATGGAACAAGCGGGAGGCGCGGCAAGCAACGGCGACCAGCGGATTCTCGATGTCATTCCATCGACGCTGCACCAGAAAACGCCCCTCTTCATCGGCAGCGAAGAAGACGTTGCGTTATGCAAAGAATTCCTACAAGCGCGAACGGCCCGATGACACAACCTTTCGACGACATCATGGATAAGACAATCGCGCAGACGACGTTCGTTGTTGTGGATGTTGAAACAACCGGGCTTTCTCCGCGCGATGGCGGCATCACCGAAATTGCGATGATCAAAGTCCGCAATGGATTAATGTGGGACGAATACTCGACACTTGTCAATCCGTTGATACCGATTCCGTTCGACATTACATCGCTGACCGGCATTGACGACGAGATGGTTGCCGATGCGCCGACGGCGGAGGAAGTCGCGCCTGTCATCGCGGAATTTCTTGGCGACGGAGTATTCACCGCGCACAATGCGCCGTTCGATCTGGGGTTCGTGAACAGCACGCTCTCGAAAGGCCGCATCGACCGAATTCAGAACCCGGTTCTCTGCACGTGCAAATTGGCGCGCCGTTTACTGCCGAACCTGTTCAGCAAATCGCTCGGCCCCGTGGCGAAGCAACTCGGTATCAAGAACTCACACCGGCATCGTGCATCCGGGGACGCATATGCGACCGCGCAAGTTCTGATTCATTTCCTGAATAGACTTGAAAAGGACTTTGAGGTGAGCGACGTAAAGGGTTTGATGCGGTTTCAGTGAGCGTTCAATCACTGTGAAAATAAAAAGACCGGCATTCAAATTTCTCGATGCCGGTCTTTCTATGAACGTCAGGATTTCTTATTTCACCTTTGCCTGCGCGCGTTTTAGGTATTCGCTGTTGGGGTACATCTCAACAAACTTTCTATACTCCGCTTGTGACTGCTGGCGATTTCCCATGCGCTCGTAGCTTTGTGCGATCATAAATTGAGAATCGTCTTTCTTTTCTGAAACCTTGAATCTCTCTACGTCTTTGAAATGATCGATTGCTGTTTTGTAGTCGCGCAATCCGAAATAGCATAAGCCGATCCAGTAGTGGCAGTTGTCCGCGTAGTCGGCTTTAATGCCGGCGTCTAACAGCACCTTAAACTCTTCAATTGCCTCTTTGAGTTTCCTCTCCTTTGCAAGCCCGACAGCGCCTTCGTAGTGTTGAACATCTTCGTTCGTCGATGTGCCCGCGGGAGCTTTCCTTATTGAGGGTGACTTTTTCTCAGAGGAGAGTGCCCCTCCCGGTTTCATTCCCTTTTCTTGCGCCGTAATTTGTGCCGCTTCGAGATCGGATATCTTTGCCATCAACTCTTTGTTTTTCTGTTCCGCCGCATCGAATTTTTGCTTCAATTGAATGTTCTCGGTCTTGATTTCCTCTATCTGCTGCTGCAGCATCTCTTCCTTCGTCGGAGGAGGCGCGGGTTCCACCGCAGTTGTTTCGGGCGCGGCGACTTGTGTGGTATCGGCCGCGATCGTCGTGCTGTCCGGCGGAACTGCCGTTAAGTCGGACTGTTCTGTTGTCTGTGTCGTCTCCGAAGAACCACCACATCCGACGAGGCTCAGGAATGCGATGAGTGCTGCCAAACCAACTGCCTGACGAGCGTTAAGTCTCGCCATGTTGGATACCCAGGAAATCATAGATCCTCCAAATGATTATTCAACATGTGGTGTGTCTTTGAGTAAGATTGCAACGTGTTGGATGTAAATGTATTAAAGGCTCGTTTGAAAGTCAAGTATGCAATGAGAAATAGTTTGTTCATGAATTCTTTGGCACAAGTGCTGCTCAAAGAGTGCAAGCGAAGGAGTGAACGCCTCTTTGGAGGGAGGTATTAGTCGATTATCGGCTCTCGTCCGTTGACATTCTTTGGGAAAACAATTACTTTCTGTATGTATAATGAATGCGGGAATCGCTTTTCTGAGAGTGTGGTCGTATGATTCTGTTCCGGACTGCTCATTCTGAGATCCTTCCCTCAACTTCCTTTCTTCATCGTTTCCATTTATGCTGGCGTATGTCCTTTGGTTATGAATTTTTGGTGATCGTCGATGACATAATGTGCGCGACACGCACAGTAAGTCTCGATCGCTGACCAGGGATTATCGTCCGACATTTTTGGGTACACGACGCCGGCACCATTCCATTTTTGAATTTACTATTTCATCATCGTTCAACGGAGTTGCTCTATGAGTGAACAATATAAATTTATGTTGGAGGAGAAAAAAATCCCGAAGGCATGGTATAACATCAATGCCGATATGCCGGTACCGCCGGCACCTGTGCTGCATCCCGGCACGATGCAACCGGTGACGCCCGATTTCCTGAGCGTCCTGTTCCCGATGAGCCTCATCATGCAAGAGATCAGCCAGGAGCGCTGGATTGAAATCCCGGAGCCGGTCCGTGAAATCTACAAGTTGTGGCGTCCAACACCTATGTATCGCGCCGTGCGACTAGAAAAAGCGCTCGGCACTCCGGCCCACATATATTACAAATATGAAGGCGTAAGTCCGGTAGGTTCGCACAAACCGAACACGGCGGTGCCACAGGCATTTTTCAATAAAGAAGCCGGCACAAAAGCATTGACGACAGAGACCGGCGCGGGTCAATGGGGGTCGGCGCTGGCAATGGCGTGCAATTTTTTCGGACTCGATCTCGAGATATATATGGTGAAGGTCTCGTATCATCAGAAACCGTACCGCAGGGTAATCATGGAAAATTTTGGCGCCCAGGTCTACGCGAGTCCCAGCGACCGGACGCAGTTTGGCAAGAAAGTTCTGGCCGAGCATCCCGATTCACCCGGATCGCTGGGTATCGCAATCTCCGAAGCGGTTGAAGTTGCTGCGACAAGCGGCGGATCAAAAAAATACAGTCTCGGTTCAGTGCTCGGCCACGTGCTCATGCATCAAACAGTGATCGGCATCGAAGCGCTCGAGCAGATGGAAATGGCGGGAGAGTATCCGGATATCGTGATCGGCTGCGCGGGAGGCGGTTCGAACTTTGCAGGATTCGCCTATCCCTTCGTACATCAAAATCTTACGAACGGAAAAAAGGCGAGGATTATCGCCGTCGAACCGGCGTCGTGTCCGAGTTTGACAAAAGGTAAGTACACGTTCGATTACGGCGATGCGGCAGCGATGGCGCCAATCGTAAAAATGCACACTCTCGGCCACACATTCATCCCTCCGGGAATTCACGCCGGCGGGCTCCGCTACCACGGCATGGCACCGAGCGTGAGCGCGCTCGTTGATCATGGAGATGTTGAAGCGCAGGCGGTAAATCAATTGGAAACCTTTGAAGCCGCCGTCCGTTTTTCAAGATCCGAGGGAATTATTCCTGCGCCCGAGTCGGCGCATGCAATCCGCGTAGCGATCAACGAAGCGTTGAAGTGCAAGCAAACCGGTGAGAAAAAGGTGATCGCGTTCAATCTCTCCGGACACGGTCATTTCGATATGATGGCTTTCGAACAGTATCACCACGGACGGCTCACGGATTTCGAATATCCTGCCGCCGAGATCAACGAAGCGATGACACATCTCCCAAAGGTCGTTGTATAATTGCACCGCGTGGCCGTAGGCGCGGCCATGTGACCGTAGGCTTGGTCACGTGACCGTAGGCTTGGTCACGTCACCGTAGGCTTGGTCACGTCACCGTAGGCTTGGTCACGTGACCAAGCCTACGGGTATTGTCACCTTTTTCGTCTCATCCGCGATCAACTCCTGAATTCTCTGCACAACATCATCCGGCACGCCGTCTATGTGTTTCGATTGCAGCCGCATGTCGCAAACTTCATTTACATAATCGACGACAACAAACTTGTTTTCACCAGTCATAACGATTTCGGAAGAGAAGAAATCAAGCTTACATACTTTTTGGATGGACTTCGTCACATCATGGAGGGCTTCAATGCGGAAAGTTCGCTCCTCTTCAATCGTGACGCGGCGATAAATATGGGTGACGTCGTCCCACCAGCAGGGAATAATCTCGCCGAACGCGTGCAGCACACGAAACCAGGCCTTGTTTCCCTCAAGATATTTCGGCTTCACGGTCTCTTGCAACAAATATTTGTCATTTTTGTGATGCTGGCGTGTTTCGATGACATCCTTCAATGATTCCGCGCCGAGCACAACTCCCACGCCGCCTCCCGTTGTGTTTGCCGGCTTAATGATGAATGGCCGGCCCAGCATCGCAAGCTCGGAGAGGCTGAGTTCGATCTCCTTTTTCTTGTTGTAGGGAGAGACGATGATTGTGTACGGGACGTGCAAGCCGCTGGTAATGAATTCGAGGTGCATTGTTGCTTTGTCCACCGCATGTTCCACATGATCGAAGGCGTTGAATATTCGCGTGGGAGATTTCGTCAGGGATTTCATTATCGGCGAAAACGATTCGTCGTCCGCTGCGCGGTCAAGAAACGCGCAGAAAGCAATTTCGCCTGCATATAACCGGCGGATAGTGTCGTGGAGGTTGTGAAGCACTATGCGGCATGTCGACAGCCCTCGTTTCGAGCACGCATATTCAATTCCGGCGATAAAATCTTCGTCGTATTCCCAATTCCAGGCTATCCCGAGAGAGAATGTCTCCATGGCGTGCAATTAGTGAAAATTGCGGAGAAGACGCAAGAGGTGACGCCCAGAGCGTGGGAACGAGAAAGGGCTGCGACCGTAACTACGCGGCGCGTGCGGGTACGAGAACGGCAGCCCTCTCAGTAGGAGAAAGGTAGATAGTTTACTTCAGCAACGATTTCGGGTCGAGATTCATAGCTTCGATATCTTTGAAATATCGAACCGTGCCGACTCGCAGTTCATCGGTCGATTCATCGTCGCACACGATAATTCCGTGCGGATGCAACTGCAACGCGCTTACCGTCCACATGTGATTCACGCTTCCTTCCACGACGTTCGCCAACGCGCGCGCCTTCTTGTGGCCGTTAATGATAATAAGAACCGTTCTGGCATCGAGCACGGTCGCCACGCCCACCGTCAATGCGGTCTTCGGCACTTTGGTAACGTCGTTATCGAAGAATCGGGAATTGGCAAGAATTGTATCGTACGTAAGCGTCTTGATTCTTGTCCGAGACGAGAGGGATGAGCCCGGCTCGTTGAACGCAATGTGTCCATCCGGACCGATCCCACCGAGAAACAGATCGATCCCGCCGGCTTTCTTAATCCGCTCTTCGTACAGCTCGCATTCTTTTTCCAGATCTTTCGCATTGCCGTTCAGGATGTTGACATTTTCTTTGCGTATGTCGATGTGCTTGAAGAAATTGTTCCACATAAACGAATGGTAACTCTCCGGATGGTTCTCGGGGAGCTTCACATACTCGTCCATGTTAAAGGTGATGACGTTCTTAAACGAAACCTTTCCCGCCTTATGGAGCGCGACAAGTTCTTTGTACGTGCCGAGCGGAGAAGAGCCGGTCGGAAGTCCAAGCACGAAGGGTTTCTTTGGGGTCGGGTCAAAGTCGCGGATCTTCTTTACAGCGTACGATGCTGTCCATTTGCTAACGAGTTCATAACTTTGCTCAATGATAACACGCATACTGTTTCCTTTCGATGGTTGTCCTGTTAACTCATGTTCCGCAAAACGCCAATATTATTGCCACTTCCAAAGGGTTCCTTCGGAAAGGCATCGAGCTTGTGTAAAAAGGAGTCTCAAAAAATTTCAGTGGGGAATATATTTCACAGATTCATCTATTCAATTTTCTCCGTATACGAATTGTTCATATCGCTGTAACTTTTTCCCCACAGTGATTACTTTTTCCAAATTGTGCATCGGAAATAATTACTTTTTACACAGTCTGCATCCTTTGAGAGTGGCAAGGCTTTTAAACTCTGCGTAACATCAGCTGTTAATTTCGGCGATGTTTTTCGTAGTAGTCCTGCAAATTTGTCTTGACTTGCTCCTCCAACTCTTCATCGGTAATTGAAGACATGCGCCCTTCTTTTTCGTATTGATCCATTACCCATCGTTGGATCTTCGCGACTTTCGTAATGCTCAGCCGTTCGTCCCCCTTCAATCCCAAAAATTCATTTACCCACAACGCAATGCCATCTGTTCCTGATTTGTCGGTGATCGACACCCGCGGTGGTCGATTCAGAAGCGCCGTCGTGTCGAAAATATTGTAGATTTGTTCGAATTTCCGTAAGCCGCCTGCATGGATTCCGGCGCGGGTTGTGTTGAAGTCTTTTCCGACAAACGGATAATTTGTGGGGAGGTGTGTGCCGATGACTTTCTCATAGTACTGAACCATCTCCGTAATGACCGAGAGATTGATTCCGCTCAGGCTCCCTTTCAGCGCGATGTATTCAACAATCGCCCCTTCGAGAGGGGGATTGCCGCACCGCTCGCCGAATCCGAAAAGTGTTCCATTCAGTGCGTTGAGTCCGTAGATCCACGCACTCGCTCCGTTGATGTGAACTTTGTGAAAATCGTTGTGACCGTGCCATTCGAGTCGGTCGGGTGAGATGCCGCATTCGTTGCGGAGCCTCCAGATGAGTTTTGGAATTGAACGCGGTTCGGCAGCGTTAGGGTACGAGAGCCCGAAACCCATCGTGTCGCACAGCCGGATCTTCACCTTCATGTGCGCCGGCTGATTTTCCGTCAAGCGTTCGAGGCGCTGTACGAACGGAAAGACGAATCCGGGCAGGTCGGCGCGGGTGATATCTTCGAGATGGCATCGCGGACGAATCCCGGCTTCAAGGGCGGCTTCCACGACTTCGACGTACTGGTCCATCGCTTGCTGGCGCGTCTGGTTTTGCTTATGGAAGATGTGGTAATCGGAAGACGAAGTCAGCATTCCGGTTTCTTTCAATCCCATTTCTTTCACGAGCCGGAAGTCGCCTTTGTTTGCGCGAATCCAACCGGTGATCTCGGGGAACCTCAGATTGAGGCTGCGACACGCATCGATTGTTTCGCGGTCATTCTTCGTATAAAGAAAGAACTCCGACTGACGGATGACACCGTTCGGTCCGCCGAGACGCGACATCATTTCATACAACTTCACCATGTGTTCTTTCTTGTACGGTGGACGCGCCTGTTGTCCGTCGCGGAATGTCGTATCGGTGATGTGAATGTCGCGGGTCTTCACTTCGTTTGGGTCGAACTCGACGGTCTTTCCATCGATCGTCTCCTGGATTTTTCCTTCAAACTTGATGAGCGGCGGCAGGGAGTAGGGAAAGATATTCTCCAGCAAATTCGGCTGTGACACATTCTGCAAAACGTATGTTCTCATGGCTTCAGTCCTTCTTATTGTTTGTTGAGTAACTTGTCAAAGAAATCAATCGCGCTCCCCACGGATTGGACCTTCAACGCTTCTTCTTCAATTACGGAAACTTCAAACTCTTCTTCGAACGCTGCAACGAGCTCGATGGATTTCAGAGAATCGGCTCCGAGCTCCATTGCGAAATTGTCCGTTTCCTTAATATCCGCAGCATTCATATTCAACTCTCTCGCAGTGATCTTCACAACTTGCTGCGCAATTTCCCTTCGTGTCATACAGTATTCCTTCCACTCCTAGATAGTTACTTTAGTTGACCGTTATCTTCACTCTGTTTGAAAATTCATTCCTCTGATCTGTGGTGGCCCGAACAGAAGTCCAACGGATTGAAAAGATAACGGTCAACCTGAAGTTGTTAGTTTGTTTTTGAAATGAGTATATCGTTGTCGGATTTCATTTCCTTCTTTGACGAGCTTTTGGACAACGCTGTTTGTTTCGCTGGAACCGCGGACCGCGGTAAAATCGCGTTCCATTGCCTCATCGGATTGGTCAATGCCATACCCGATTTTCGCAATCGGACCGAATTCCCGCTTCGAGTCTTCGAGTATCATAGAATGGAAAGAGATGGCCGCTTTCTGCCATTCTTCGATTGCAGCGAGCGCCTGTTCTTTCGTGATGGCGTCGAGCCGGATGTTGTATTCTTTGAAGAACGTCTCGTACACGTACTGCCACTCGTCGGCGCGGTAATTGTCGTACATCGACTGAAATTCCTTGAGCAGATCGTCGTACGATCCGCACGAGCCGCACGCGACCTTCTCTTCGAGTGTAGCAAGACGTTCGCGTGGAGTTAGCAGACCACAGACGTCCGTCCACTCACCCAATTTTTTCAATCGAGAACGAGGCTTCAGCAATGAGATCGCAGAATTCCAATCGTCCGACTGTTCCATCGCATCGGCAATACGTGCGCAGGCCTTGTCATTGAGGTAGCGGGCAATCGCCATCGAGTAATATTTTGCACCTTTGCGGAGGAGCAAACGATTCAGTTGAAGTCCTCCGTACGTTACATATGCTTTGTCTTTGGACGTTGACTCGCTCAGCGCGATGAGTTCGTCCCTGCCCCGCCGCATTTTTTCCACCGTGTAGGGAGAAAATACATCGAAGATGATCAAGTCGCGCTTCACCGGCGCTTTGCGGTTGTCGCGCTTGGGCCACTTCTCGCCGTCACGGACGGTACCGACAGAAAACAAATTCATGCCGGGGATGATTTTGGAAATTCCTTCTCCCTCTTGAATGTATGAGAACGGAAGATTCGGAGCATCGATATTGGTAAAGTGCTTCCCGATGACGACGCTGAAAGCGCCGATGTGACCTTCCAACAGTACATACGAAAACGATCCTGTTTTGCATCCGCGCTCGAAGACTCCTTGATGCACCGGCCCGAGCTTGTACATATGATTACTCTGATTCGTTCCGCTCCCCGCATTGTAAAATGAAAAGATACCTGCGATCAGCAGCGTCGACTTGTGATGTGTAACGGTATACGGGCCCGCAAACAGTGATACTGCCTCGCCGTGAAAACCTTCACAGTTCGCGAAGAAAAGAGAATTCTCTGCCGAGAACTGCTTCCCCATTTTCACCGCTTGCCCGACGTACACTTTGTCGAGGATCGCGCCGCTATCGACGCGGGCGCCTTCCGCAAGAATGAACGATTTTGCCTGGACCGCTTCACCGATTTCTGTCGGATGCTCTTTGCAACTGTTGACAGTCCCATTCTCCAGAGACTGCGCGCCATGGACGTATGCGTGCGCTCCAATATTCACGTTCGTGATCGCGCCGCAATGAACGATGCGCGTGTGTGTCCCGATGTGTCCCGGTCCGGAGTGACTCTTCGCTTTCTTCTCGATGATCGTTGAGAGATTGCGAGTAAACGCATCGTTATGCTTCATCATCGCCTGAACGTACGCAGTCTGCGCCGTCAGCTCGTTGATAATTTTTGTACCGCGCCCTCCCCCCTCGTTCACGACGTCAAGTTCAACGCCGTTGCCAAATGTTGCATCGGCACCGGCAACGATCGAAGCGACGTTTTCGATGAGCGCGTTTTTGTCGATGAAATAGTTCGCAATGGCAGAACCGATATTGGCGATGCGAACGTCGTCTCCGACCGTGCAATCGGCGATCGCTGCATTGTAAATTCCGCACGGCATCTCCGTCCCGCCGTCAGAAAGAGAACCGCCGTTTTTTCCTACGGTAACTTTTCCGATGAAGGCGACATTGCGGAAACGAGAGAGGTCACATTGTGGCGAGAGTGTTACGGATTTCCAATTGTGAGCGGTGCATCCTTGCTGACTGAGTTTCTTAATTTGCGACAGTGTTACGCGAGTTGATTTCATACATTCTGGTCATTTCAGTTTTCGTTCTTAGCGGTTGGATTGAACGCGCACGTATCTGCTACGCCACATGATGAAGAGAAAATTGCCGCTGGGAAGTAGAATGTAAGAAGATTGCAGGGCGTGATGCAATTGCGTCGGATTAAGTCTACGCAAAGATTTAGAAAATGTCAAGAAGGGCAAAATTTTTGAGCATAATGTGTTTACTCTCGTACACTAACTAAAGATCACGGACTGCAAGAACCGCTTTTTTATTCCCTAAGTGGCTATTGAAATGATCGTTGATGCCGGGCTTCATATAACACTACGGCGCTTGCGCTTCCGACGTTGATGGAATCAACTCCGTTCATCATGGGGATTGTCACCGCTTCGTCGCAGACCGCGAGAACGGCTTCGGAAATGCCGTTGCCCTCGCTCCCGAACACTACACAGCAGTCACCGGCAAGATCAACCATGCTGACGTCCTTGCTTCCTTCCCGCGGATGCGCGGCGATCAACTTGGTGCTGTAGGAAGAGCGGAGAATCGACAATTCCTTTGCAATATCTCTCAATTGCACAATCGGCAGAACAAATACATTTCCCATCGAATTCCTCACTGCGCGCCGGAGATACGGGTCGCACGAAGTCTCGCCAACGAGGATCGCCTGCACTCCGAAGGAGGCACAGTTGCGCACGATGACGCCGAGGTTTTCCGAGTTCATAATTCCGTCGACTGCGGCAAAAAGGAACGGATGGTGCGTTGTCGCGACGATTTTCGCTATCGTGGTCCTCTCGGGAATTTCCGCTAACGCCATGATTCCTTTATGCAACGGATAACCGACGATCGTCTCCATCAAGTCCTTATCGGCAATGTAGACTTCGATAGTCTCGCGACGCGACTGAAGAAGGGATTCGTACACCGCAAACCACTCCTTTGTGAGGAGGATGGATCGGACGCGCAGCGTACTTTCGGCCAAACGACGAACGACCTTTTCCCCTTCGGCAATAAAAATGCCCTGCTGTTGGTGATCGATGGGGCGTTTGAGCGTCCGATACGGTTCGAGATCCGCATGGTGAACGCTTGTAATGTGGTGTAAAAGGAGTGCCATAAGAATACGTGCGCTCTCTTTGGATCGTGCGATGCGGTGAAATTTCTTGTTTCTCAAACTCCCAACGACTATATTTTACGTGAAATTTTCATTCTTTCAAAATATTTTGTAGGAATTCGTGGAAAAAAAAATCCTCTGCATTCTGATCGCCCTCGTTTGTTCGACCACAGGAGCGTTCCCGGGCGACAAAGTTGAATTTTCGCTTCTGCCAATGCGTCATCTCATCCCGGTCTGGTCCGCGAACAGCACGGCCCATCGTATTTCGGCTTCAAAAATCATGGAGAACAACAACTACATCGGAAGCATGGGGGGCGTTTTTCCTCTGATTTCGGCTGCCCAGGAGGAAAAGGTCGTGCAGGTGAGCATCGCAAGCACTCTTTATACACAGCTTGAGAGGCCGCCAAAGCATTTGCAGGTGATCAATGTCGATTTTTTTGTCGATCTATTCGTCGATGTTAGTTTAAATGAAAATCTCGTTCTCAGAAGCGGATTCGGCCATACAAGTCAACATCTCACGGATGACGCTATTGAGATTTTGGGGTACGGCCGCTCGATCAACTACCTTCGCGATTACTGCCAGTTATTCGGGATGCTCAAAGCCGAAGCCATCAAAGGATTCGTCTATGGTGGGGCGTACTACAACTACAAATTTAAGACGCAGGCAGCCGGAAAATATGATGTACCGGACGACGCGCCCAACCCGATGATCTATGAAATGGGGACTGAGATCACACCGCTTCAAGTGGGAGCATCATCGTTTGTGTATGCGGGAGTTGACATTAAGTTGAGAGGAGAAGCTAAATTCGGCGCATCTCAAAATTATCAAATTGGAATCAAGCATGTGAACGACCTCGGCCGGACAATTCGATTTGCATTCAACCATCATGCGGGATTGGAAGAGCGGGGACAATTCTTTGTGTTGCACAATACCTTTAATACCTTCTCGTTGTATTTTGACTTCTAACGGGAGAGCTTTGATCGCAAAACGTTTGTTTCTCTTCTGAGCCGCGTGGCCGACAGTACAATGTATCGTAACATATCAGACAAGGATGAACACTTTTCAATGAGAAGCTGGGCGGTATTACTTCTTATTTGCGTTGTTGCATTCTCGGAGCGGGCCGCTTCGCAGGTGGAGGCTCACACCGTGAAAGAAGACGCGACGCATTCGTTCCTCAGCCGGAAGACCGCAATTACCATCGGCGTCTCGGTCCATTCCGCACTGGCGATCGTTCTGGAATACCGCTGGTGGTGGCGAGGGAACTATCATCCCTTCCGTTTTGAAGTCGAGGGTTTCTTGAACGACTATAGCCTGGGAGTTGATAAGGTCGGACATTTCTTTACTTCATATTTCTATTTCAACGCGTTGTATCGCACGATGAGGTGGGGAGGGTACGATGAATCGACTGCGACCTGGGCAAGCGTTGTCGTACCTGTCCTCTACGCTACATCGCTGGAGATAGGGGACGGCTTTTCGATATACCAATTTGGTCCCGATGACTTGGTGGCGAATTTCCTCGGCATTGGGTATGGAGTGCTCCAGTTGAAATACCCGATCTTACGGGACTTCAATTTTAAGTGGAGCTACTATCCCGCCGGGAAGTACGCTGCAAGCCTTGATCATCCGCTCTCAAACGATTACGACGGACACATTTATTGGCTGAGCTTCAGGATGCATAACCTTTTGCCGGAATCGATGAGTCGATATTGGCCGAAATTCCTGAATCTCGCAATCGGATACGGCGCAAAAAATTCATCGCTGGAATCGACCGGTCCAATGAAGCGGAAATATGCCATCGCGCTCGACTACAATCTCACCGAATTGCCGCTAACGGGTGAGACGTGGGAGACTGTTAAGAACATCTTCGATCTGCTCCATTTCCCGGCTCCCGGCGTAAGGAATGTTGAGGGGGAGCGCCCGCAATTCAAGCCATTACTTCTTAATTAAGTAGAATCCCCGACAGAGACATAAAGTACTACGCGAGGTATCCTTGCCTTCCCCTGCAAAGTTTTGTATATTTCACGGCAAATTTCGCACCCATTGCTTAATCCTGCAGACAGGTCAGCGTGGTTGAGCAGAGTTTAATTTCGCCAATCACGAAGTGATGCCTTCGGCAAGTGCGGCGGGATTTCGCGCAGCATATGTGTTCGAAGACTAAGTATGCACCCATAGCTCAATCCCGCTAAAGAGCGGCGGGATTTCGCTTGACATATGTGCGACAAGTTTAAGTCTGCACCCATAGCTCAATTGGATAGAGCATCAGACTTCGAATCTGAGGGTTGGGGGTTCGACTCCCTCTGGGTGCACTAGATATGCAGAATAACAATTCTCACATAATTGTATTTGGATTTTTCTAAATTGCCAACTACCTATGTACTGCATGCTCAAGAGTTCAACGATGTCGCGTTGTTGACACGATGAGATAGAGAGGGCAGTTGGAACTATGCAATAGAAAACCGAGTATTTGACCAACATTCCCCAAAATACGGCAAAGAGCACTCCAGCGGTGGGTCCCGATAAAACGGCTGCCAAGCAATGCCTGTTATCGGCAGACCGTTTTCTAAAGGAGTCTCGTTTTCAGGATGCGCGGACAGAAATTGAAAAAGCAAAAAAGTTCGACCCTTCCAATGTGTATGTACTCGCATTCTTAGATCGAATAAACTATTTCGAAGCTCAGCAAAAGAAAGAGGCGCAAGTTAGCGCAGCGAAAGCTCATCCCTCGCCTGCGCCAGCCGCTCCTTCTCCTCAGCCGCATGCGGCCACTCCTCCGCCTCATGCCGCAATTCCACAGCCGGTGAAACCAATTGTTCCGAATGTGCCGAAGCCAGCCCCGGCAACTACCGAAGTTCCGCTCGCGAGTGCTCCGCCGCCGCCGGTGAAACCGAAAGAGGCGCCCGAGCCCGTGGCTCCAGCGCGATCGGAACACAGGGGTGTTGAGACAACGCTTGAGGAAATGAAGCGCCAGATAGAAATGCTGACGCATTCATTGGAGCAGGAGAAAAAGGCGCGCGAGGATATGAGCAAGCAACAACTGCAGAGCACCGTGCTGCAATTGCGTACCTCGATGGAGAAGGCGTGGGCGACCGGTGCTCCGAACGAACAGGAAGAAGAAGCGCTCCATAAACTCGCGATCTCGCTTTCGATACCGGAAAATGTCGAGCTCTCCCTCCGGCGCGAAGTTAAGCTGAAAATGTACAGCACCGCCGTGAAGGAAGTGATCTCGAAACGGCAGCTCTTGCGAAGTTCTTCATCGACCCTTGAATGGCTGCGCAAAGTATACCAAGTGTCGATGGAAGAGTATCTTGAGTATGAGACAAAATTCCTGCTGGACCTTGTGGCCGACCAGTACAAAGGAACCTTGCTGTACGTAACGCCGAACGTGAAAACAAAAGACGAATTGATACCGCGGCTCAAAGCGGCCGGTTATGCAGTTGTGCTCTCAGGAACGCCCGAAGAAGCACTGGAAAAAATTGAAAAGATTAATCCTAATATCATTTTGTGCCACACGGAATTTTCTCCGGGGAGCCTCAGCGGAGTAAAATTTCTCCACCTGCTTCGCGCAAGCGCCAAATTCAATTTTATCCCCTTCCTTCTTCTCTGCGAGTCGCCCGAAGTTTCTCAACTGAAGTCGTCCGAGCTTCGCCAGCATGAAGGATTCTTGAAGAAGCCTGTAGATGTTGACGAGCTCATGATCGCAATGAACGAAAAGCTTGCTCGTTTCCGTGATTATGTCTCTTCATTAAGCTGATGTCGAGAAGAGAAGGCATTATTGTTGTTTGCATTTGAAAACTGAAAGGAATGTAAATATGAGTAAAAAGATCTTGTTGGCAGAAGACGATGAGGATAATCGAGACCTGGTCTCGTTCGTGTTGCAGAGGAGTCGTCTCGGCGCCGAATTGATCGTGGCGGAAAATGGGCAGGAGGCTGTTGACAAAGCATTCGAGTCCATTCCAAATCTCATCCTCATGGATATGCAAATGCCCGTGATGGACGGATGGACCGCGATTCCCATTCTTAAGGGGGACAAACGGACAAAACATATTCCCATCATAGCGTTCACGGCTCAGGCAAAGCCGGAAGACAAGGTGCGGACGCTTGAAATCGGGTGCGCAGAGCATTATTCGAAGCCGATGGACCCTGAAGAACTCATCGCGCTTATCCGGAAATATCTTGCCGACTGACCTATGACACAGCCGACAATGAATTCACTATTCGCCGTCAGTCGATACGATTCTATTTTCTTAGGCAGGAGAAGACCATGTTGAAGACTAAATTGTACTGGAGAGTACTGGCGAACTTTGCCTTTTTGCTCCTTATTCTTACTGCAATGACGCTTCTGACGCTGTATCTTCTTGCTGAGATTGAAAAGAATTTCAGTTTTGCTTCGAGCGAGATCCGCGTGCTCACTAACGTCGAGAATGTTCGCCATGTGCTTGCCGATGCGCCGGAACAAATAAACCAGTATTTACTCACGGGGGAGGAGTCCTCCCGCCTCGGATATCTAACCACGATCAAGGAATTCGACGACGCCATGACGGCCGCCGAGCACAGCATAACAGATACTATAATGGCTCCATTGTTCGGCGAGATCAAGAGCCTCACGTACAAATGGATTGGAGAGATTGGTGAAAACAAGATGCGGCTCGGCGATGCCCATAAGAACGGCAAGGACATCAGCGATGAGCTGGCATCTTTGGGTGCCGAGGAACTGCGAACGCAGTATCTTGATCGGGCCCGGGCACTGGTCCGGGAAATGACGAGACAATTGTCGACGTCGCAACAACGCAGTCTCGACCACGCGACCAATTTGGGCAAAGACCTTGGAGCCTTCATCGGTTTGGTCAATATCTTGCTGGCCGTGTTCGCAGTTGCGCTCGGGTTTGTGCTGACACGTTCAATTACGAACCCCGTACGCATTCTGAAAGAGGGGACACAGAACATCATGGCAGGTAAATTTGATCCGATAAATCTCAATCGCTTTGACGAGCTCGGACAACTCGCCGCTGACTTTAACAAGATGTCGATGATGCTTGGCAATAACTACACTCGCTTGAACGCCTATTCCGAGCTGGTGACCGCGCTGAACACGCACGCGGATATGGGTAACATCGAGCAGCGCAGCATGCAATTGCTTTGTCACCACGCACGCGCATCGGTCGGTGCCTTGTACCTGTTCAACACGGAGAAAAACGTCTTCGAACTTTCCGCGGGATATGCGCTGAAAGACAAAGGCGAAAAGGTAAAGACGTTTGCGATGGGTGAAGGTATTCCCGGCCAATGCGCAGCAGAGCAACGGGTACTTGAAGTCAAAAATATTCCCGTTCTCTCCCACTTTGCGGTTGATACAGGGCTCGTCGAAGTTGCACCGTACTGCGTTCTCGCCGTCCCGATTCTTTTTCAGGACAAAGTGCTCGGTGTGCTGGTGCTCGGATCGATGAATCGTTTTGACGACCTGCAAAAGGAAATTATTAACAATTCAGTACCACAGCTCGGCGTCGCTATCACGAACGCACGCAACTTTGAAGCATCCCAGAAACTGACACGCGAGGTGGCCCAAAAGAACGAGGAGATGAATGTAAAAAATATGGAGCTGGAAAAAGCCTACAGGGTGAAGTCGGATTTTCTCGCAAGCATGTCGCACGAGCTTCGTACGCCGCTGAATTCTATTATCGGATTCAGTTCCGTGCTGCTCGGCCCGAGCGGCGACCAACTGACGGAAGACCAGCGTATGGCGTTGGAAAAGGTGCTGCGCAACGGGAAACATCTGCTCCAACTCATTAACGATATTCTTGACTTCTCCAAACTTGAATCTGGAAGGATGTCGGTAAATATCGAGGCGGACGAAGTTGTCAACGTCGTCTCCAATTCAATTATGACTGTCGAAGGTCTCATCAAAGGGAAAGAGGTCACGTTAAAACAAAACATCCCGCCGAATCTCGGCCTTTTGAAGACCGACGTCCTGAAGGTGAAGCAAATACTCGTCAACCTTCTAAGCAACGCAGTGAAGTTCACGGAGAAGGGAGAAGTCTCGGTGACGGTAACGCAAAAGGGGCATATGATTGCATTTGCGGTGAAAGACTCCGGGATCGGAATCGAATCGAAGAATTTTCACAAGGTCTTCGAAGAGTTTCAGCAAATAGATAACAGCAATACACGGAAATATAAGGGAACTGGTTTGGGACTTCCGATCTCGCGCCGCCTCGCGCGCGTCCTCGGAGGAGATCTGACAGTCGAGAGCGGGTTTGGACACGGGTCAACGTTCACGCTGGAAATCCCTCAGGAATTTCCCGAGGAGCAGAAAGGAAAAATAGAGAAACCACCGGAACGACCCGTGGCGCCGGTCGCGGCGCGTCCGGCGGCGCCCCAATCGACCGTGCCCCGTCCGAGTATGCCGGCGCAGGGCTCGGGCACACGCGTTCTCTGCATTGACGACGACCCGGACGTGATCGAGATCCTGACCAAATACCTCGTGCCGGAAGGATATTCGGTGCTCGGCGCAAATTCGGGTGATGAGGGAATACGAATTGCGCTGGAACAGCGCCCTTCGCTTATCACACTCGACATCATGATGCCGCACAAAGACGGATGGCAAGTCCTTCGTGAGTTGAAGGCGAACCCCGAACTCCAGGATATTCCGGTGATCATTCACTCGATCATCGACAACAAGCCCCTGGCCATCTCGCTGGGTGCGATCGACGTTGTGGCGAAGCCGGCCGAACCAAAGCGGCTGCTGTCGCTCGTTCAACGCGCGGCCAACTCGCGCGAAAGCTTCGTTCTCGTAATAGATGACAATGAGGATTTCACGCTTGCCGTGAAGCGTTTGCTCGAAGCAGAGGGTTTTAAAGTTGAAGTTGCGAACAGCGGCATCCAGGCCCTCCAAATTCTCGAGAAATCGAGCCCATCGATAATCTTCCTGGATCTTGTCATGCCGCAGATGGACGGCTACGCCGTGATTCAACGATTGCAGGGCAACGAAACGTGGAAGAATATTCCGCTCGTTGTTCTTTCAGGCAAGGAGCTCTCGAACGAGGAGTGGGAAAAACTGAACTCGTACGCAAAAGAGCATCTTAAAAAGAGTGATTTTACGCAGGAAACATTGTCCACGACAATTAGACAGATCCTTCACAAGGCATAACGACGGCAACTTTAATAAGGTGCACTTATGGACTATACAGACCCTACACTCTTGGTTGTTGATGATACCGAAGACAATCTTGACCTCCTCGAATTTGCGATGAAACGCAAGCCGATCAAGATGCTGCGTGCCAATAGCGGCAGGCAGTGTCTGGAAATCGCACAAGAAAAAAACCCGGACGTCATACTTCTCGATATCCAGATGCCGGAGATGGACGGGTTTGAAACGCTGATGCATTTGCGCGCAAATCCTGTCACGGCAAAAATTCCGGTCATTTTCCTTACTGCTCAACGCAAGGATGCCAGCAGCATTGAACAAGGATTAGAGCTTGGCGCCGACGAGTATCTGACGAAGCCTATCGACACCGAAGAGCTGCTCGTGCGGACGAGAATGCTTGTGAGAGTGAAACGCGCGGAATCGGAACTTGAGCGGACGAAGGCGGACTTCATGGCGATGCTCGTGCACGATCTTCGCAGCCCGCTCAATGGCATCAAGAGCGTCATCGATTTCTTCAAAGAGTTGCGCGATCAGGGGAAGCCGTTTTCCGCCGAGCAACTCGGACTGCTCGACACCGCCGGAGAATCTGCAAAACGGATGCTAGAACTGATCAACGATATTCTCGACCTCTCGAAGTTTGAGGCCGGCAATATGTCTCTGGATAAACAGAAGATTGCGCTCCCCATTATTATTGATACCGTGGTCCGCGAATTGTCGCTCCAATTCAAACAAAAAAATATCGAAGTGGTGAAAAAGTACGGAGCGAATTTGCCGGAAGTCGTTGTCGATGCCGAGAAGGTCGGCCAAGTGACGATGAACATTCTCAGCAATGCAATGAAGTTCACGAAGTCCGGCGGTTCTGTCACGATCGCAACAAGTCTCCAGGTGGATCAGCCCGACGGCGTTGATGAGAAGAAAGACGTCGTTCAAGTGAGCGTCACCGATACTGGCGTGGGGATTGCGCAGGAGGAAATATCGCAGCTCTTCGAGCGCTACAAACAAGTCTCCTCCGCGAAGAGGACAAAGCAGAAGGGAACGGGGCTCGGTCTCTCAATCTGCAAATTAATCGTCCAGGCTCATGGCGGAAGAATGAGCGTCGAGAGCGAAGTGGGAAAATACACGACGTTCCATTTTACACTTCCCATTGCGTAGATAACTTAATCATATCACATTACTCGTGGATACGTATGAAAGATAAAATCCTTGTTGTAGATGATGAAGACAGTCTGCGGATGACGCTGAAGATGCGTCTTCAATCCTCCGGCTTCGATGTTGAGACAGCAGCGGACGGAGAAGAGGCCTTGGAGATATTGAAGAGATTCAGTGCCGACCTCGTCCTTCTCGACATCAACATGCCCAAGATGGACGGCATCGAAACGCTCGGAAACATTGCTGAGATCTATCCAACGATCGAGGTAATCATGTTGACCGGATTTGCCGACTTCTCCACGGCCATTGAATGCCTGAAGAAGGGGGCAGAGGATTATCTCGTCAAGCCGATCGAGGTCACTGAGCTGATCACGCGGGTCAAATCGACACTGCGGGCGAAAACTTCGGAGCGTGCGTATCACGAGCTGCAGCAGCAGTACATGTCGACGTTCTTCCACGACTTACTGGGACCGATCATGACCGTCGATTCGACGATTGAGCACGTCATCGAAGGCAAGTCGGGAGCAGTCTCCAAAGAGCAGGCCGTGCTGCTTCGCTACGCCGGTGAATTGTCCGACAAAATGCTCGCGCGCATCAAAGAAATGATCGACCTTTCCCTATTTGAATCCGGTTTGGTGAACCTGGAACGCAAGCCGCTGGATATCGGAATATTTGCCGACATGATGTGCATCCGCTATGAAATACTGGCGAAGGCGAAGGACATTACATTGGTAAAGAAGGTCGACAAGAATCTTCCCGCTGTGAATTTTGACTTCGATAAGGTCGCTCAAGTAGTGAACAATATTCTGGACAACGCCATCAAGTACTCACTGCGCGAGGGGAAAATCCACATCACCGTCTCAAAGAAAGTAGACGAAGTTCATGGGAAGAAAGAGGAGTTCGTGATGTTCACGATTAAAGACAACGGCGTTGGCATTCCGGCGGACGAACTTCCGCTTGTATTTAACAAATACAAAGAACAGCTCACACCAAAGCCTTCCGACCTAAAAACAACGGTACTCGGTCTCGCAATCTCAAAACATATTGTAGAAGCGCACGGCGGCAAAATTTGGGTTGAGTCGGAAGTCGGCAAAGGAAGCGCGTTCAGCTTTACATTGCCGGTGGCGGCTTCATCATAGCTAGCCGATTATACGCGAGGCACATCGTTACCCCGAAGGAATTCTTCGGACGCGTGACGATGGGTCTCCGTGAATATCATTCCGGTCCGCGGTTTCGGCATCACTGTAGGCGTGGAGGATTGAATGGTTCAAAATAGCACACCGGGGAATATTCGGTTCCGGTACACGTTCAAATTTGAAAATGGGAACTCCAAAACATTTGAGATTGTGCTGGACAACACTACGCTTGAGCTTGTTCCCGAAAAGGACATTCCTAAACCTGAATGGGCGAAGCTGAGTTTTTCCCCGTGTGAACATTGTCCTCTTGAGGCTCACACCGAATATTGTCCCGTTGCCGTAAACCTCTCGCACATCGTGTCGGAGTTCAAGGACTCCGTATCGCACGAGAAAACGCTGGTGACCGTTGAAACACCGGAACGCACGTACTTCAAGGAAACGACGCTGCAGAAAGGTCTCAGCTCCATTATCGGCATCTACATGGTAACGAGCAATTGTCCGGTGATGGATAAACTGCGTCCGATGGTGCGCTTCCATCTGCCGTTCGCGACGCCGACGGAGACAATGTTCCGGACGGTATCGACATATCTTACGGGACAATTCATCGCAATGCGTGAGGGGAAGAAGCCGGACTGGGAATTGCACAAGCTAGTTGAAATGTATAAGGCTGTCTCGGCGGTGAATAAAGGGATGTCGCGCAGAATCTCGAACGCATCGCTCAAAGATGCCAACGTGAACGCCGTGATCATCCTCCATTCGTTCGGCGATGCTGTGCCATACTTCATCGAAAACGGGCTTGCCGAGCTCAAATATTTGTTTGAAGTCTACACGAAAAACGAGATTTGAATCCCGTCTCCACCGCAGTCTATCTGCTTGAAAAATTTTTGCCGTTGCCGTATCATGTGTTGTGAATTAGCGACACGGAGTAAAGTGTCGTCTTCCTCGATCAGGAACAGGGAGTCTTGTTGGTTGACTAAATCTTCTCGTTAAGGACCACCCCTTTTTCCCCTCCTCGAAGGAGGAGGGGAAGGCCGGTAGGGCCAGGGGTGGTGACAAACAATCCCGGCGTTGGCTCACTTTCCTTTGACCACAGAGTGATTATCAGTAGCATCTTCGTATCCGGTTTACTATATTTTTCGACGATTCAACAGCTTTAATTCACTCATCAACTGGAGCATTACGAATGGCAAACAATCTCTTTGCAAAAAAACCTCTCTCGTTGTTGTTGGAAGAAATGAAAGGAGAAAATCGGTTGCGTCGTGTGCTCGGGCCGGTTACGCTCACAAGCTTAGGCGTCGGGGCGATTGTCGGGACGGGAATCTTTGTTCTTACCGGTGTAGCGGCTCACGACAAAGCGGGTCCCGGACTTATCCTGTCTTTCGTCGCGGCAGGAATTGCCTGTATCTTTGCGGCACTGTGTTATGCAGAGTTCGCCTCGATGGCGCCTGTTGCCGGGTCGGCGTACACATATGCTTATGCGACGCTGGGAGAACTTTTTGCATGGATCATCGGGTGGGACTTAGTGCTTGAATACGCCGTTGGGTCTTCCACAGTCGCTCATGGATGGTCGGCGCACTTTCAGGATTTGCTAAATAGTTTCGGCATTCACATCCCGTACGCTTTTGCCAACGCTCCGTTCGATTACAATCTGGACACCGGCCAGTTCTTTGCCACCGGTGCGTACTTTGACGTCCCGGCGATCGTCATTACAGCGATCATCACGGCAATTCTTGTTTACGGCATTCGAGAAAGCGCCGGATTCAATGCGGGTATGGTCATTGTCAAGCTTGCCATCGTGCTCTTTGTGATCGTCGTCGGCGCGTTCTACGTCGATCCCGCGAATTGGCAGCCATTTGCACCGTACGGCTATACGGGAATAAGTTTCTTCGGCTACACGTTGTTCGGGCAGACGGGGGCAGGCGGGGCGCCGATCGGTGTGCTGGCGGGTGCCGCAATTATTTTCTTCGCGTATATTGGATTCGACTCGGTTTCCACCCATGCTGAAGAAGCCAAGAATCCATCGCGCGATGTTCCGATCGGGATCATTGCATCGCTCATCATTTGCACCGTCCTTTATATCGCGGTCTCCGCGATCTTGACGGGAATGGTCCCTTATGACAAGATCAACATCAACGCACCCGTAGCCGATGCGTTTGCACAGAAAGGTCTGCCGTGGGCGCGTCGCCTGATTGACGTCGGCGCAATCACGGGTATCACTTCAGTGTTGCTCGTGATGATGCTCAGTCAGCCAAGAGTACTGCTTGCGATGGCCCGCGATGGAATGGTGCCTACCAGTTTCTTCGGTGCGGTCCACGAGAAATTCCGCACGCCGTGGAAGTCGACAATGCTCACCGGCTTTTTCGTTGCGCTCATGGCGGCATTTCTTCCGTTGCGAATTCTTGCCGAGTTAACGAACATCGGAACGCTGCTCGCTTTTACGATAGTCTGTGCGGCAGTGCTGATTATGCGTCGGACGAATCCAAAAGCGGAACGTCCCTTCCGCGCCCCATGGGTCCCGTTCGTACCTATTATGGGGATTCTCAGCTGCCTTCTGCTGATGTTTTCGCTTCCTGTTGAAAATTGGTGGCGGCTCTTCATCTGGCTTGGTCTCGGCTTCCTGATCTATTTCGGATACGGACGCCGTCATAGCGTCATGGCGAAGATGCGCGCGACAGAGGCTGCGAACTTGCAGGCTGGCGAGGGGGTCAAGTAGAAGTTCAGCTTCGTAGGGACGATGACCGTTACCTCCACGGTAACGGTCATCTTTCTAATCGAGGTAACCGTTATCCTGAAGATAATGGTTACCTTTTTTCAAAAAGGGGGGAATTCATGTCGCAAAAAACCGCTCATCTTCTTTCTATTGGGGAATACTTTCATATCTACAATCGCGGTGTCGATCGCAAACTAATTTTTTTTGAAGAGGAGAACTACGAGTTCTTCCTTCGCCGAATCGACAAGTACTTAGACCCATCAAAGCTCACACTTCTTGTTTTCTGTCTCATGCCGAATCATTTTCATTTTGTATTTCGGCAAGATCAGCCCAACGCTTTATCTGAATTCATGGGTAACATCTGCAAGTCGTACGCCAAGGCTATCAACAATCGTCTAGACCGGAGCGGGCATCTATTCGAAAGCAAGTATAAGCTCAAGCACATTGACGAGGAAATGTACTTGCTGAATTTGTCAAGATATATTCATCTCAATCCGGTTGCCGCTGGTTTGGTAACCTCCCCAGTACAATGGCAATTCAGCAGTTACGGGAGCTATTGTGGATTACATGGGCAAGCATTTGTTTCGACGAAGGAAATACTCTCGTTGATGAAGGGGAGTGAATACTACGAGGAATATGTGAATGGATATAAAAAAGAAGACAGAAAAGTGATTGCGAAGTATCTCTTTTAAGGGGAGATAACCGTTACCTGCAAGGTAACGGTTATCTTTAAACAATCCTCTACGCCTTGAATCCCTTCAATCGGTTCGTTATATTTATCGAAGTTATTTTTGCTGACGACCAATACATTCGAATCCCTCCCCGCCGAATGATAGCTTGTTCTTCAATCGAACATCCTGAAAACCCAACTTTTACCATAGGGAAGCCAATGAGGTATGTCTTTCAGCTTTTCCTGACAATATCGCTGTTCCTCGCAGTAGTGAATGCACAGGAGGAAAACCAGATGGTGCCGACAGTTATTCCAACGCCACAGCAGGTATCATCGAAGAACATCCATTTCAAAATCACTGCCGGAACGAAGATCATCCTCGGTGCAAACTCGAAACAGGAGCAGTTCACGGCTCAGCAAATCAACGATGAGTTGGTAAACCTGAAGGTAGCTCAATTGAAAATCTCAGGTGAGAATTCCCTCCGCAAACTTCCGGCGAGCTTCATTTTTATCGGAGGTCCATCCTCGGATTACGGCCGCCAGCTCTTAAGGGGCCGCAATGGAACGCTGACGCCCGCGATGAAGGACGAGGGATATTTTCTTGATGTCGATGCAAACGGTATCGTCATTATCGCGGAATCGGATAAGGGGAAATTTTATGGCATGATGTCGTTGATGCAGATGATCCACCGGGAGAAGAGGAGCATGATAATAGATGGTGTGACGATTCACGATTTTCCACTTGAGAAAATACGCGGCATAACCGACGATATCAGCAGGGGACAGGTTTCAACGCTTGTTAACTTCAAAAAAATTATCCGCTTTCTTGCACGGTACAAACTGAACACGTACTCGCCGTACCTCGAGGATATGTTCGTATTCAAAAATCATCCCCTTATCGGCAAAGGCCGGGGAGCCCTGACGTCGCAGGAGGTCAAAGAACTCGATGCGTATGCGAAAAAATATTATGTCGAGCTCATTCCAATTTTTGAAACGCTCGGCCACTGGGAAAATATCCTGGCCATGCCGCAGTATATCGGCTACGGGGAATTTCCCGGAGCGCATACGCTCAATGTCTCCGATGAAAAGGTGTACGCTCTGCTCGACGAAATGATCGGCGAACTCTGCGCGTCGTTCAGCTCCCCCCATTTCAATATGGCGGCGGATGAATCGTGGGACGTAGGTCTGGGCGCCAATAAGGAGCGTGTCGCCAAAAGCGATCTCGCCACTGTCCACGCAGAGCACTATAAACGCGTCGTAGAGATTTTAGCAAAATACGGCAAGAAGCCGATGATGTACGGCGACATCATATTGAACAATCCGACTATTCTCGAGAAAATCCCGAAAGAGATCACAATTGTGGATTGGCATTACGATGCATCGTTCAAGTACAGCAGTCCCGAAGTTTTCAAGAAAGCGGGATTTCCGTTCATCGCTTCGCCGGCCGTCTGGAATTTTACAGGACCGTTCCCCAATGTGCTGAACACGTTTGTAAATATTCAGAATTTCAACCGCCAAGGTTACGAAAATGGTTCGTCCGGATTGCTGACGTCGAACTGGAACGATTACGGCGGCGAAGCGCTGCGGGAGTTAAACTACTACGGCTACGCCTGGACAGCCGAATGCGCATGGCAGCCTCTGAAAGCCGACGTTGAGGAGTTTAATAGAGTATTTTTCATGGAATTCTTCGGCGCAAAAGAATACGAAGTGTTTCAATCGGTGTACGCGATTCTTTCGAGCCCCGCAAACCAGTATAATTGGCAGGAACTTTGGCGCCACCCGATGCTGCCGTTCCGGCCGCAGTCGCAATGGGACGCCTCCCTCCCCACCGTGATTCGTGTGCAAAGCATTAAAGCGACAATGCCCCTCGTGCTCTCGATGCTCGACAATGGAAAAAAGGTAGCCACGAAGAAAGAAGACCATCTGCGTTACCTGGAATTTATTGCGCGGTTAAGTCTCTGGTTTGCGAAAAAGATTGACGTGCAAGAGAAGGTAAAAGAATTAAGCACCTCGATAAGCGGCGTCACAAACAAGGACTCCGTTGCAAATGAAATCACTTCGCTTTGTCTGGATGTATTGAAAGATCTCGCGGAGTTGAAATCCAGTTTTGAGAAACTCTGGCTTGCGACGAACAAATCCGCGGGACTTGAGTTTCTATTGATGCGCTATGACCGGCAGGCCGCGTTCTGGCAGGAGAAAATTGAGCAGGTGAAACGCGGCGAATACTGGGTTGATCCGACGGTCGAAAGCGCGTGGGTGTACCATCCGAAAGCAAATCCGGGTAAGAAAGATTCGCTGCAGGTTCAGAAGGCGTATTTCAGAAAAACATTTCCCACGCCGAAGGGCGTTCGCTCCGCGACAATGCAGCTAATCGGTGATACCTATGCGAAGGCGTCCGTGAATGGAAAAAATGCGGGAGAAGTGTATGTTCGCAGATCGTTGTCGCTAAGCCTCGAGCATCAGAGAATCAAGACGTTCAGTATTCTGCCGTTCCTTGGCGATTCGGTGAACGTCGTCGCAGTCGAGGCGCAGACTTTTTCCCCCACGGGGTCTGCAGGCATCAACATCTATTGCGAGTTGGAACTGGCCGACGGGTCGATCCAAACAATTATGACGGATAGTACATGGAAAGTTACTGAAACTGCAGCCGCGAACTGGACAATGGCGGCCTTAAGCGATTCTTCATGGTTGAACGCCGCGCCTAAGATTTTTCCATTTACGGTCGTGCGGCCAAATTTCGCAACGGGAAGAAGTTCGTGGATGGAAAGATGAAGAGATTTTAAGCTATCCGATTGCTCTGAGCAATCGGATAGCTGGTCCGAATGACTCCCGAAGTTTTGAAAACTTCGGGAGTCTGAGTTGTGATTCCCTGAGATCCCCGAAGTTTTGAAAACTTCGGGGATCTGGATTACATAACTGATGTTACGCAAAGAGACATTTTTTAGATAAAGCAATGGGCTGCAACAATCTGAGTTGTTGGAAAGCAGACTGCAGCGCTTGCATATAGATAT
>JAGVPT010000219.1 GCA_020052095.1 Bacteroidota bacterium
ATCTCATACACAGGCTAGAATCGCTTGGACTCAAAGTCACTGTGCAGGAACTCAACGAAGCCGCATAGTTCAAAGATAAGTGTATTTTCATAGCAGTTAGGTAAGTTAAGTCACTATTAAATGTCAGATTCAATCCGTTTCGGCAACGGTGTATTCATATGTGAAGAATCCATCTGTTTGATTTGTTTTGATAGCCTAATGGCATTATCCGTTAGATCTTTCACCGATCGTTTTAAGTAACGTGATTTTTTTAATTGTTCCACATTTTTTTCCATGTCTTCCGCAACCCACCCGCGACTCCAACCTACGAAATGAAAGGGAGGTAATACAAATCCAAGATCAGTGAAAAATGTTCCCATCTGACCTGCTACTTGTTGAATGTTATCTTGTCCACCGGTAATTATAAATCCGGCTACTTTATTTTGAATTAGTATTTTGTTGTGCAAAGTAATCTGATTCTGAACACAATTCAGACGTTCACACATTTTAAAAAAGAGCGAAGATGGATTTCCCCATCGGATTGGTGTTGCAACGAGAATCACATCTGCCCATAAGATCATGGAACGATACACCTCGGTCATTCCGTCGTTTGGATTTGCGTCAGTGATTGAACACGGCCAGGTGCACGCTTGTTCGTGTATACTGTAATACCCTTCGCAAGCACGGAACTCAAGATCACGCAATTTCAGCAGTCTCGTTGAAGCACTATGGTGTTGTTTAGCATGCTCTAATGATTGTAAGAGTGCATGTTCTGAAGTGGATTCCCGTGCAGCACCTTTGGCCATATTTGTTGTTGAGATGCCAAGAATATTGATTGAATCAGTGGTGGTTTGATATTGCAATGCTTTCAAGTCCTTAATTGCACTATGATCATGTTCTGCTCGTTTTGCACGTACGATTGGCTGTTCTGACAGAAGAATCTGATCGTCGTGAATTTTTACATCGTATACCGACTGCTGGTCTAAGTATCCATCCGGTGCCTTTCCGGTTTTGATATTATATTCCCAGCCATGCCAGGGACATTGTATACAGAGCCCTTCAGAATGTTTTGTAATAATCCCCTTGCCAAGTGGCCCACCCTTATGCAGACAAGTATTGCCTATCGCCGTAATTTGGTCATCATAATGAAGGAGCAGAACTTTGGTATTCTGAAAATTGATAATCTGTTGAGATTCTTTCGGAAGATCACTCAATTTAAAGATAGGAATGTAATTCATAGATTACCCGTTATTGGTGGATATGGCCTGCCCCCAAAAGATGATCCAATATAGTATATTGGAAACAATCAAGAAAGGAGGCGTGTCATGAGTCGGGAGCGTTATTCGGCAGAAGAGATCATCAATTGTATGCCATTTTTCCGTCCCTGCAATCACTTCCAGCGTTTGCTTAATCTTTCTCCTTGACTTTATTTCGCTTATTGGTATATTTCTATATAGATAACTCAGATGCCACCACAAAATTGAGGAGAAATGACTCGACGAATTCTATTGTTACTGTGTTTCTATTGTTTCCTCTGCAATTCAAGTAGTGCGAATCTGAGCGCTTCTCAGGCGCAGACGCCAGAGCCAGATGCTGAAGGTCATGCTCTTGCAGAGGAGAGTAGACCAGTCTTCGCCTCATCGCTACCCCCCTTATTCGATCTCTCCCAACCTGTTTCTGATTCAACAGAGAAAGTAGCCGACGTAAATTCGTTCAGCACGGAAGCGCCAATACTCGCGAAAAACGGCACTGATAGTGCGACGGTCAACGCCGATTCCGCGGATGAGAGTGACGATCGGGTGATCGCCGTGCGCCTAGAGTCGGCGCGTCAGCATTATCTCTCCGCCCTTCAGGCACAGACAATAGGCGACTCACTCCTCTCCGTCGACGAATTTGAGCAGGCGATCGGCATTATGAACGAAATCAGCTATTATCCGGATATCGAAAACAGTGAGGAATACAACGAACTGAGCAGAAGTGTAGTTGAGGACTATGAGAAATACATTGCCAGCATTGATGAAGTTGGCCCTGAAAGTTCGATATTCGCCTTGAGGGAGAAGTTGAACCTCGACATCGATAAGATCGACCTCTCGAAGATCAAAATTCCAAATATCACCACTCCGGAAACGACCATTCCCCTTCAAATGAACGACCTTGTTGAGAAGAATATCCTTTTCTTTATGGACAAGGGACGGGATCATTTTGAACGATGGCTCTATCTTTCAGGGAAGTACTTTCCAACGATTTCCCGAATCTTCAAGGAAGAAGGTGTGCCGGAAGAAATGATGTATCTTTCGATGATGGAGAGCGGATTAAATCCATCCGCACGCTCCTGGGCAAAGGCCGTAGGTTTATGGCAGTTCATGAAGGGAACCGGCAAGATTTACGGTTTGAGAGGGAATTATTGGTATGACGAGCGTCGAGACTTCGAGAAGGCGACACGTGCGGCAGCACGTTATCTCAAAGATCTGCACGAGCAATATGGTGACTGGCAACTGGCAATTGCAGGCTACAATTCCGGCGGAGGGAGAATCAATAGGGGAATTCGCAAAAGCCGGTCGAATGATTTTTGGACGATGCGTCGTTATCTGCCACGGGAAACAAGAAACTACGTTCCCCAGTACATCGCCGTATCGCTGATGTCGATGAACCCGGAAGCGTATGGATTTAAGGGAATTGGGCGCGCTGACAGTCTTGTGTTCGAGTACGTCACTGTTGACGATTGTGTCGATCTCGACGTCCTCGCAGAATGTGCTCAGACGACCGCGGAGACGCTTCGCGAGCTGAACCCGGAATTGATTCAATGGTGCACGCCGCCAAATTATAGAAGGTATAGACTGAGAATTCCTGCAGGATCGTCGGATGTTTTTTCCAAGAAGTACGCCGAGGTCCCTGACAATCAAAAACGGCAATGGGCGGAACACAAGATACGCCGCGGGGACACGCCGGGCGCCATCGCGAGGAAGTACGGGATTGCAACATCAGTCTTGATGGAGGTCAACAAGCTCAACAAAAGGAGCAAGCTGAGGATTGGGAATTATCTCGTCATCCCTGTTTCGACAAAACGATTGATGGCCGCGAATGCACGGCCGCAGCAAGAACCGCGAGTACAAGAGCCCACGCCGCGACCGAAGAAAATTGTCCCGCGAATTCAGCGAAGGCAAACGCTTGTCCCGGCGGGCCGCGACAAGCTCGCATACGTCGTGAAGAAGGGGGACACGCTTGGGCACATCGCGGAGTGGTTTGGCGTCCGAGCAAGCGATCTGCGCAATTGGAACAATATTCCCTACGGGCGATCGCTTCAAGTCGGCGCGACGGTAAATGTCTGGATACCGTCAGAGAGACTGGAGCAGTACAGGAACATTGCTGTGATGAACTTCGACCAGAAGAACGCGTTGAAAAGACTTCCCGCGGCGAACAAGCGACCGAGTGTTAAGGTCGAAGAGCCTGTCGACGAACGGAATCACTGGGTCCAGCACAGGGTGAAGAAAGGGGAGACCCTCGATAAAATAGCCCGAGATTACGCAGTAGCCATCGCAGACTTAAAGAGCTGGAACAAGCTTCACCGAAGCAAGATATTCGCCGGTCAAATCCTCGAAGTGTATGTTGCTCCGTCGGGCAATCCTTCGCCAGAGTTATCGGCTGCCAGGAAACAGCATCAGGTTAAATCCGCGCTGGCCAAGCAGAAGACAATCACCCATAAGATTAAAAGAGGGGAAACGCTGGAAAAAATTGCCGGACTGTACAATGTTTCTATCGCCGATCTGAAAAAATGGAACAGGCTTTCTTCCTCGAAAGTTCTGATAGGGAAAAAATTGAGAATTCGACTCACGTCAGACAACTTTGAATATTATCGCGTCCGCACCGGCGACACACTGTGGGAAATATCAAGAAAATTTGGCGTGACTGTCAACGATATCCAACGATGGAATGACCTAGCAGAAGACATCCGAGTCGGGGACCGGATTGTCATACATCATTGAGCGTGTTACCCGTTTGTTGCCCCACTGTTAAATCAAAAAATGTCAAAAAAAGTGCCACGCACTTTGCTGTACGTGGCACAAAGAAAGCGAGGACTCCACTATTTCAGTGGAGTCCATTAACGGTTCTTATTTCAACATCATCATCTTCTTCGACGACGTGAAATCGCCCGCTGTGATGCGATAGATGTACATACCGGATGCGACTTGTGCACCAAACGCATTTCGGCCATCCCACACAACTTCGTGGTAGCCTGCGTTGACCTTATCATTGACTAGTGTGCGAACTTCGCGTCCGAGGACGTCGTACACTTTCAACGATACGCCTGCATCTTTCGGCAACGCAAAATTGATTGTGGTCGACGGGTTGAAGGGATTGGGGTAATTCTGCTCAAGAGCAAACGTCACAGGAATTCCGGCATTGGGAATTTCCTTCACGCCTGTCAAGATCTGGATCACTCCGCCAAGCGCAACGTAATCCTTCTGCGCTTGACGTGCATTCGCCATCAACTCGCCAAGATTATTTCCAACGACAAGCGCGAATGCGGCGCGCGCCGTGTCATTAACGGGAACCGTATACGGACCGACAGAAGAGAAAATACTCATGTCATTGGCTGCACCGCCATCGCCGTAGGTATTCGTAGCGCGGAAGCTCGAGATGTACACATATTTCGCGCTATCTGTTATCTTACCGGAATATACCTCGTTTGCTCCTACGGCAATTCGACCGCCTTTGAACACCGTTTGGCTCAATGGAACAACGCCGATGAAATTCGCCGCAGGATCTTGGCGCTCGTAGGCAACATGAATCTTGAACGGCAAACCGCCATTCACGCCAGCGATCGCGTTGGATGAATCTTTAACGATCTCTCCACGGTCATTTCCTGTGCTTGGAGTGATGTCGAAGTCAAAGAATGAACCCACGCGCAAAGCACTCAGCGCTGAGGCGCTTTGATTCAAAACCTTGAAGAGCAACATCATATAACCGTCTTTACCAGCCACAGTATCAGTGAGAGTCGTTTGATGAATCTTAATACCTATCGGATTGGCCTGGTTGCCATCATCGTAGATTGTTGATGTGCGGGTTACCGATCCGATTTTTTCCACAGCAATCAAAGCCGCTGGACGGAGGCCTGGATTCCACGAAGGAGCGGCTTTGAAGCGCGCGGCATTTGAAACGTGGAATTGGTCGGTTGCAAAAATCATCGAGCCTTCATACAGACGGTCGGCGCCGTTAAACAAAAACCCTGTCGTATCCTGGTAGGCGTTTAACGCCCCGATGTGTCCAACGTTCGTAATAGCAGTCTTAAACTTTGGTGTTGCAACATTCACGACCTGCCTTGGAATAGTAACGATGACAAATCCGCCGATTGTGGCGGCGGCAGGTGAACCCTCGTTGAACTGCCCGGTCAAGACCACAGTTCCAGCCCCACTTCTCATCGGTGTTAATACTATTGTGAAGAGCGCACCGGAATCCTTTAACGCCTGCACGCCAGATGCCGCGACATTGACGAGTCCCGCGTTCACCATATTCGAAGAGAATGCGTACCCTCCACTGATGCTCCCTATATTCCCCACGGTCTTGAATTTGAAAAGCGTTGAATCGAATTGCACGGTGAACTGGAACGCCGTTATTCCCAATCCATTGACGTTGCCAACCATCGCCGGCAAAACAACATCGGTGCCCAGAAAAATCTTCGTCGTATCTTTAAAAGCGACGTTGATTTCGCCGCCGATATCATCCGAATGTCTCATGATAACTTGGTACCCATCTTTGAATGGGGACGTTCCATCGAATTGGCTGGCAATGCCGGTTACCGTAAACGGTTGACGCGGAGGATTCCCGTTCGCACTGCTCAAAGTGGGAACGCGCAGCGTCAAAGAATCCACGCCGTTATCCGTTATGGTGATATTTGTGCCTCCAGCTCCCGCGGCAGGCCATGCCAAAGAAGAAGCTGTCAGGCGCACATGTTGGATGCGGACGAGCGAGTTCTCGAGCAATTCGCCCCTGCGATCCCAGGCAAGATCGCGGCACGTGATCAGTTTCGGAGCGGGCAAAGTTCCCGGGCCCAGATCTGTCACGGCTAGGTGAGTACCCGATGCACCGGGGATTCCAACCTGAATATGTCCGCTGAATGCGCCCAAAAGTCCGACGATCTGGTAGACACGACCGCGGAATGTCCTCCACGGCGCGGGAACAGACGCAACCGTAAATTCAATGAAGTCCATTCCGCCGAACTCATCTTGAAGTACGATGTCGGAGCGGCTTGTCAGTACTGCTATCAAACTATCCTCTTGGGTACAAACTCCCTGCGTGCGAATTCCGTAACCAACCCAGAGGTTTACGCCGTTCGTATCAACAGCCCGCGGACCGGCAAGCGACATCTTCGTCAATCCTGCGAAGTAGCCCGTCTTCGCGCTTGTGAAAGTTGAATTAAGATTATCAGTGACAGTGACATAATATTGTATTCTCTTACCGTCGCCGTTCGCTGAACCGGGAATAATGCCGCGGTACTTACCATTAATTGAGTCACCGGAAGTGCGTGTCATCACCACGACATTGTCCGCCCCTCCGTCGATGTTGTACTTCAAGCGCACACTATCCGATGGCACATATTGGTCATCCTGAACATCCGCAAAGACTGTATCATTTTTCGACGCCAGCGGCACAAATTGGGTCCGAATGATGTTTCCAGCGAACGGCGCCAAGTTTATGGTCAACAAATTGCCGGTCTTATATGCGCCGAAACCATTATTGTCAATCATAACATAGAGTGTCATTGTACTGTCGGAAGCATTGTATTGAAGCTCCACATCTGCTCCATTGGAAGACGAATTAGCAGTCGCTCCAAGCGCAGGTGTGCTCCCAACTTTTACTGCACCAGCAAGACCGTACGATGCATTCAGCAATATCCCTTTGGCACCTCCTGCTGTTGCAGCGCTTTCTGCAGAGGCAATCCATTTTCTACCGGCTGCTTGAAGATATGTGATATCTGCTTGAAGTGCCGGCGTCACGGATGTTGGAACAGATTCCAAGCGTCCTCCCCCAGTACCGCTGTACCGTCGGATTGGTGATCCTGAGGATAGTCGTGATGTTAAGAAATCACCGCCCGGTGTCACTTGTGCAATGCCCGCCCCGGCATCTTGGCCAGTAATTTTTATCGTGCCCGAATTTGTAAAAGTCGTACCATCGGAAGTTGTGAATGCTTGTACAGAATCTGTTCCGGAAGCATTTCCACCGGCATAAATAACCGTGCCCGTACCTGTTCCGGCGACATCAAATGCATCTCCAAACCGAGCAGATTCTTTCACCAAACCAGAAAACGCTACGGTCGGAACGGTCGCATTGTTATCGTCTGCCCAGCGATAAATTTTAAAGTTCTCAGTCAATCCGTTAAGTATAAGATTGCTGGCATACACAACACCGTCAGACGTTACTTCAATATCCTGAAGCACGCTGCCGCCGCCGCCTGTAATGCCGGTCGTATTTAATGAATCGAGCAGTGCGCCCGTGGCGGCATTGTACACATAAATCTTTGGAGCCCTTTGTGCGACGAGGTAATGTCCGGTTGCCGTATTCAGCGCGGCTCCACGGAAGTTGTCTCCTGTGGAGAAGATTGGCCACGTCCCCGCGCTTACTTTCCATACTTGAGTGAATTGCGCAGACGCGGTGCCGACCATCATCAAGAAGCACATCGCAAGCGCAACACCCAGAAAAATGTTTCGGTTTTTCATAGTGTTTCCTCTTTCATTTAGTTAGTCATAAGAGATTGTATTCTTGCATTTCGCATTAATCGGGTTCACCACGCGCGGAGTATAACTCCGCGCGTGGTGAATGCACTTTCGATTTATTTCAATAACATCATCTTCTTGATTTGTGAGAAGCTTCCCGCGCTCAAGCGATACAAGTAGACACCTGAGGCAACCTTATAGCCCTTAGCATCGACGGCATTCCATGTTATGGTGTACCGTCCGGCGTTTTGCGCCGTTGCGACAAGCGTAGTGACTTCACGACCTGTGATGTCGTACACCTTCAGATCCACGAAAGCGTTCTGAGGCAATTGGTACTCAATTGTCGTCGACGGGTTGAACGGGTTCGGATAATTCTGGAGCAAGTCGTATGTGGTCGGAATGTCTGAGACCGTACCACCGACGCTTGTTACCGAATTAACCTTCGTCTCATTCAGTGAAACGTCCTGCAATTGAACGGAGATGTTCCCCGACGACTGCAACACCTCGGCCTCCACGGCAAGAATCTGTCCGCCGGCAACGAGGGCTTCAGCACTCGCCATCGCGATCAGAACCGAGCCGTCCTGAATGTTCGATTCGACGGCAAAGTCCTTTGTCAGGTTCGTGGTAATTACATTTCGAATCTTTAACGCTGTTGAATTATAGAGTAATTTCATTTCGGCTGAACGAAGACCGGCGAGGTTTTGGGGGATGGAGATCGGGATCATCACGATCTGTCCGGCATTGCCACTTGCGGATGCAAGAATAATTGATAACGGTGCATCGCTCTTGCCGTCGGTATTCTGCAGCGGCGGCAACGATTGTTTCCATGGAAGATATGGAACCCTGCCCACTACATTCGCCAATATTAATCCTGCGTCAAACGCGTTCACCGCGAGTCCAGTGTGCGAGAGATTCACATCACCCGTAACGACCTGAACAGGTGTGAATTGGCGCAGCCTCACGACAAACTGTAAGATCCAAGAAGCGTCGAGGGCAGAAACCGTTCCATTTCCCGTCACATCTCCCGTGCCGGCGTCAATTCCGACCTGACCGTTTGGATTGTAGCTTACGTCATCAACGTTTATCGACCAGGGCTTCGAACTGTCCGGAGCGAAGAACCAAACGGCATCAATAGAGACGCGGGGGCCTTTAATCTTTGGGCTTCCCGACGTAACTACCCAAGGCGTCCAGTGCGTGGAATCGCCTATATTCCATTGATACAGATGCCACGAACCATCGCCCACAACAGGCAACCTCACCGACCGTTTGGTCGCAGGATCGCTCGGGTCATCGAGCCCGATTGCCACCATTGTATGGGGGGGAGCGTTTCTCGTCCGCATCCAATATCCTACCCATCCCACTGCGCCGAGACTGTCGTTATTTGCGGTCGAACCGGTCCCGGAAAGCAATCTCACTTCCCAGGGATTGACGGAGGCCGGATCATCCAGCAACGTCACTTCCAGCGAGCCTGTGCCGTTGAATGCCGCCAGAGGTGTTTGTTTCGCAGAGGACGAAGAACTGATGCCAACTGTGGAACCCGAAAAAGTCGGAACCTGATTGAAATGGCCGACGCCGGCGTCGAAATTATCCATAACTTTTACTGCGGTGCTCAACACCATGAAATCTCCGCTTTTCGTGGTCCACTTCGTGGGCGGCGTCGAAGGCGGGATGTACATGCGCACCCATTCACCACTTGGGTTGGCATAATAGATGTTGCCCAGAATGTCAATTCCGATGGAGTGGCTGCCGGAGGTGCTCGTCGCAGGCGTAAAGAGCTTTGTCGTAGTCTTGCCCGGAAAATCGAGCTTGAAGACTCCGCCATTTGCACCCCTAACTCTGCAGTAGATAGCGTCATCAGCGTTCGAAGCGAGATTGGCTCCGTGGAATAGATTGAGATGCGTAACGTTATCCGGAAGCACAAGGGTATCCAGTTTGACGAATGTCGGCGATAATCGAACTACCTTCGTATAGCTGGCGGAAGACGTTCCAAACGAAATGTAAACGTATCCGGAGTCGTCCAACGCGACATCGCGCGTGTAGCCAGCCGCACCTGTACCCGTTGTGTCAACGACGAAGACGGTATCAATTGTCCCCGCAGGAAGTCTTCGAAGAACCACTCGGCCGTTTGCCATGAACAGTGTCGGGTCGCCGGCTCCATAAGCAAAGATGCCTTTCGGATCTTTGAATTTGCTGGTATCTTTGTGTGTCTGAATAAGGACGGTGTCACGATAAACGAAGATCGATTGCAGCGCCGAGCTCGTTACGTATTGTTGTCCATTGCGCGCGATGCTGATAAACCACGGGTCAAAATCCGACGTCCCTTGAGGAAACAAAAATCGCGAGTATTCGGTGGCGAACGATCCGTTCGCGCGGGCCATGATCATACGCGCATAGCCGTAAGATGTGGTCGATTCAGTCATAATCAGATTACCAAACATCGGGCTCCCGGGGTCCTGGACCACTTCGATATCCCTGCTGGAAAGTCCTCCGCCGGAGAGAAGATACACAGAGTTTTGCCATGCCTGCACCCATCCAGTCGTCGAGTTGCCCGTGTCCGACGTGAAGACTTCGAAGGAATACCGGCCGGGAGAAACGAATTTCCCGGTGTTGTCCTTTCCATCCCATGAAACGCTATACTGTCCGGGGGCTACATTCGTAACGGTGTCGAGTGCCCGGACTCTTGCTCCTCCGGGGCCTCCGGCAAGTACCCATACCTCCACAGAATCTGCCCTACCGTTAAGGGCGAACCAAAGCCTCGCACCAGTTCCGTCGACAAAAGAACCATCGAATGATTTGGTCGAATCGGGGTCGCTGACACGCAAGCTCGAAGCATAGGTTCCCGCCTGCATCTCCGTGTTCAACCCGATCAGCAAAACCATGATTGCTGCATAGGTCAATACCAAATACTGTTTCATGGAAAACCTCCTCGTTAGTGTTCCGAGTTATTGGGTGAATTATATAGAAAAAAAATTGATTTCTGAATTTGAGACACTATTTCGTATGTCATCAAAGGCGCAGAAAAAAAGTTGAAAAATTATTTGAAATTCGTGTGTGTGGAAAGGGGCAAAGATGAAGCAAAGGTTAAGCGAAATGGTAGTAACAAAATCTGCATGTGTCCTCCATACAATCTATAGAATTAGAGAGAAGAAGAATTCCTTCACGCTGTAGGCTTTTATTGTAAGAGAGCAGTTTAAGAGTAACGCTGTAGAGCTACCAGTGAGACGTGCAGCATGAACAATTGAATATGAATAATCCGAATTTAAAAAGCAAATGAAAAATTTAATGTTAAATCTTCTCAGCAGCCTTGTTTCTTTTTCGATTAGCTTGTATATTTGCCTTAGGTGTTCGAATATCCCACTGTTCAGGCTGTTCTACGATGTTCAACTATTCATCCATCGACTAAAATTCTTGCTTCTCACGTACTTTCATAGAGCTTCCTGTCGTAGTATTGTCTTTATTTGCATCGGTATGATTGCAGTTTCGCATTGCGGGATGGGATTGCTCAACGCGCAGTCGCTCGGAAAAACAGCGGACGATGACGGAACGAAGTACACTACTATCGGCAACCTTGGCATGACAATTACAAATTACGGAACGCTCGGCACCGGATTTCTGACGTGGCCCACGCAGCCGTCGTGTGAATACCCGCGCGGCTCGCGCATTGAGCATTTGTTTCTCGGCGGCATTTGGGTTGGCGGAATATTGCACAACGAAGGCGTGCCTCATGTCTCAACAGCTGCTGTTGACATTGGTACGGTGAAACGTTTGGCCGAAGGTTTTGAGATGACAAATGAGGTCGGATCATCAATCCTACAGCGGTCATCACTGCCGGGAGATAGATTTTTTGACACATCGGCTGTCAGTCATCAAGATTTTCTGATGGATTTTACCGACCGCTACACTCGCAACCCGCTTTCGGGGGATTCAATTCCAAACCACCAGCCGCTTGGCGTCACCATTCATCTTGAAAGCTATGCGTGGAATTTTCCCTTTGCCGATTTCTTCGTCATATTGAATTACACAATCAAAAATGCGAGTAAGGACGTGATTGACGGATTGTACGTCGGGTTGTGGAGCAATGGCGTCGTTCGTAATACAAATCTTACTGGAAATCCACGCGGACGGGATTTCTACAATCACTCCGCTAAAGGATATGTTGATAGCCTTCGGTTGGGCTACACGTTTGATTATGACGGACAGCCATACGGACCGGCTGCAAACAGTTACTATGGCGCGAAGCTGTTAGGAGCTGTGCCGTTTCCATTAAAGCGTGATTCTCTTGGCAACTATTTACCCAACTCGCCGATTGATTCCCTCACCGATTTGCACAAGGACACCTATTACAACGGTTGGAAGTTCAACAACAGGTCGGGGAACACAAAAGCATATTTCTTTCCCACCGACGACAACAACCCTGGCGATCCTTTTCTTGGAAAATATCAGCGACTCTCGACCCCAATGCCGAAACCAAATATTGAAGCGCTCGGTACGCCGGCAAACAAAGTAGTCTCAGACGGAATTACTCCCGGCGAAGCTCCGGGAAGTATGACGGATTTGGTTTCCGTCGGTCCGTTTAAATCGTTGGCACCCGGCGACAGCGTGCAAGTTGTGTTTGCAATTGTCTGCGCAAAAAAATCCGGTACGGGGGCAGCAGCCGACGACTACAAAAATCAGGCGCTTCGTAAGACACTTTATTCAAATGCAGGCTGGGCACAGCAAGCCTACAACGGCGAAGACTTGAACGGCAACAACAGGCTTGACCCGGGTGAAGACATTAACGGTGACGGCAATCTCAATCGCTTTACCCTGCCGCAGCCGCCTCGTCAACCACGGGTGAGAACAGTTGTCGAAAATCAGAAGGTGACAATCTACTGGGACCGGGCGCAAGCGGAAGAAAGCTTTGACCCGATAAGCCGGAAGTACGATTTTGAAGGATACAGAATTTATCGCTCCAATCCCGGCGCAGATGTTCAGAACCAAGCTAATTTTCTCTTCTCAATGCAGCTCATCGGTGAATTTGATAAGAAGGACGGCATCGGTTATGATGAAGGACTTGACACGACGAATATCAAGTTGAAGACACCGATGAGATTTCCTGGAGACACGGTCGAATATTGGTACCGTTATCCGCCGGTGAATGACAACATCACCACACTGAACGGGTGGCAATATTTATACGGCGTCTCCGCGTTTGATACCGGCGACTCGGCAAACGGACTGTCGAGTTTGGAAAGCGCGAAAATAATTCGGCGAGTTGTTCCCGGCGTTCTTCCAACCTCGGATAAAAATATAGAGATTGGTGTGTATCCGAATCCGTATTATGCCGGCGCTGCATGGGACGGCGGAACCGAGCGGACGAGAAAAATTTATTTCTACAATTTACCGGCATTGGCTGACGTGAAAATTTACACGCTGTCCGGCGACCTTGTTGCGGAATTTCGACACGATGCCTCGACGTACAACGGTAGCGGAATAAAATGGTTCGATGATTTTTCCGGATTGCTGGCGTCGCCGCAGTTTGCCGGAGGTGAGCATGCGTGGGATTTGATCACGAAGTTTGACCAGGCAATCGCGACCGGTTTGTATTTGTTCACAGTGAAAGACATGGCAACCGGCGACGTGAAGCGCGGCAAATTTGTCATCGTGAAGTGAAAGAGTGTTTTTATCAAAAGTAACAGCCCCGCTACAGCGGGGCTCAAGTTATAATCAAAAATTACAAGGAGGAAAATATGAGAAAGCTTTTAGTGTTGGTGTGTGTTGCGATGATTGGATTGGCGAACGCATTTGCGCAAACTTATCCCATCCGGACGCTTGTAGATATTCAAAAAGTTCCGCTCGACTCGCTGAAGGTTGCCGATTCACTCGGCATAGGCGCGAACGCGCGCTGGACATTGCAAATATCTCCTTTAATGAATGATACAGTGACTGTGGTTGTTCTTGTAACTGTTCCACCTCGATTGATTACGTACACCGCAGGCGGAAGAACACTTGCAGTTGTTGATACCGGTGTGCTCGGCACACAGCCGTGGAGCGGGATTCTTGTGAGACTTTCTTCTGATTCTGCAACTGCAGACGCGGATGGCTTTTTCAACATTGAGCGAGGCGATATTGTGAAGATGACGGGACAAATTCAGGAATTCCCGTCACCAAACAGCATGAATAGTCTTACCCAATTTGCGCCAATTCCAGGAATACAATTTGAAATCCTTTCCTCCGGTAACAAACTTCCTCCTCCCACTCCGAAGACTCTCGCCGATTTCAATATTGGGCCCAATCCCAATGGCAAAGTGATGTTCTCAACTGGTGAGCCGTTTGAAGGTAAAGAGGTAGTTTTCACAAATTTGACCGTTGGTCCTGCAGTAAATACCTCGCGCGGTACGTTCACCGTGTCTGATGCCTTGGGAAACACGATGTCCGATTACGATTGGTCGTTCCATTTTTCACTTGGTCATGGGGGCACCGAGCTTATCGCAGGTGATCCGAATTACAAAGTGCCACCCGCAGGGACAAAGATTGACACGATACGAGGTTACATTTCTACTTCATCCGGTGGTGAGTCTACAAGAGGTTACAGGATTTGTCCGCTTTTTGTCGGCGACATAGTGTTCGGGAAAGTGGCTCCGGGAATAACGACACATCGTCGTAATCCTGTTATTGTCTCAAAAGATAGTTCGCCAATCATATCAGCGAAAGCGTTCAAGCAAACATTCGGTGCTGCCGGAGGAAGTTTGGCAACGGTGAAATTAGTTTACAGCGTGAACAACGGCGCATGGCAGGAAATTGTGATGGCTGCGACGCAGGTGACCGTTGATTCTACATACAAAGGCACGATACCTGCTCAGGCGGCGGGTAATACAGTCCGCTATTTCGTCAAAGTAACAGACTCTACAAATCAGGTGACAATGCTTGCCAACAGTGGCTCGCTTACTCAGTATGACACTTCAAAAGGATTCTTCTTCTACAAGTCCTTGGATCGGTCGGCTCAAAAATTGTTGTCGATCCGGGATATTCAATACACCCCTTATCTCAACGGACGAAGTCCGTATGTTGGCGGAATTGATTCAGTCGGTGGCATTGTTACGGCAGATACGGCAAGTTTGCGCCTATCTCCGATTAGTACCGGCTCTGCAGGAACGAACGCATTCTACATCCAGAGCACGAACGCGCCGTGGAGCGGCTTGTGGCTTTCGGATACGGGTTCCGTGTTGTTGAAGCTCGGATTGAAGAACGGCGACAGTATCGTGGTCGCTGGCACGGTGGCTGAGAATTTTGATGTCACTCGCCTTGAGCGCATCACGTCATCGCGAATCGTCTCAAGAAATAATCCGCTGCCCACGCCTGTGAAAATGAATACAGACGTATTCGGGGTTGCTGCGGCAAACGGAAATCTCAATGCGGAGCCTTACGAAGGAATGCTGGCGCAATTTGATTCGGTAGTTCTCACAGCATTATCGCCAAATTTTGATCAGCCGACTGAGTACGAAGTGAACAATAGCTCAAGCCCGATACTTGTTCGACGAGACGGAAGAAATACCTATACGAACGATACAACCGCTGGACTCATTCAACTCAAGCTTGATACCAAGATTAAGTCGTTGATGGGAATAATATATTACAATAACAGTCGGTACAAAGTTGTTCCTCGTACTAATGCCGACTTTGTCGGGGTGCCGCTTGGCGTGAAAGTCAATCGCGAAGACTTTTTGCCGAAGCAATTCGCGCTCGACCAGAATTATCCGAACCCGTTCAACCCGGCAACGACAATTCGCTTCAGCATTCCGACCGAAGCAAAGGTGACGCTGAAGATTTATAACGTTCTTGGTCAGGAAGTTGCGACGTTGTTGGACAACAATCAGTCGGCGGGAACGTACAGTGTTCGGTTCGATGCGTCATCGCTTGCAAGCGGTATGTACCTCTACCGCATTACCGCTCAACGAGTTGAGTTGTCAACCGGTCAGTTTGTGCAAGTGAAGAAGATGTTGTTGGTGAAATAATTTTCTCAATAACCCTTCAAGGTCTATAAGACCTTGAAGGGTTCTTCGTTTCCGAATGAAAAAATCTTTCGTTCATATTGTTCTGCTCACGCTCGGCATTCTCTTCGGAAGTTGCTCAAAGCATTACCCCGACGAGCCAAAACCGAATGGACTTCCGACAACTCGATTGTGGGTCTCTTCCGATACGTCATCAACGCTGGGTGAGACGTTTTCTCGCCAGCATTTGTATTGGTATGGCGAAGACCCTGACGGTAGAGTTGCAGGCTACTTATTGGCGGTCGGTAACTACACGCCGGTGTTGAAGAGGCTGCCTTCGCCAGACATGTTGAGATACGTTTGGACGACAAAGACCGATTCAATTGTCGCGCTGCCGTTGCTGCAGAAACGGGATACCTTTACCGTTGTCATTCGCGCAGTTGATAATCATTTCGAGTCCGCTTCAATTCCCAATGGTACACAAATTCGTTTGTTTCCTCAGCCGTTTTGGGATAAAGATACGAACGGTGTGTTCAGCGGCAGCGATGTTTCGTTGCCAACGCTCTCTGGCGCTGTGGACCCCAAGGGCGCAATCCAGCCGTTCCCGATTCGCAACACACCGCCGAGAGTGCAGTTTGCGGCAAACCCTGTTGATTCTGCCACCATTGAAGAGCCAGAGACGACATATACCGTTGCGTCTTTTTCGTGGGTAGGAACTGATGACGACGGCAACAATACGATTGTCTCGTATAGAATCGCGCTAAACGATACAACGACTCCAAATAGCTGGTTCACATTGAATGGAACAACGAATCTCATTACGCTCGCTGTGCCTCGTTCCGTAAGCGATGCAGCATCGGACACAGTGAGTGCAGATGTGTACACCGGTACTTTTCCAAGCTTGCAGTATAAAGGCAAAATTTCAGGTTTGCGGTTAGATAAATTAAATGTCTTGTTTTTGCAAGCTAAAGATATTGCGGGTGAGTATAGTCTGGCGAGAACAATGCCATCAACTGCCAAAAAGTGGTATGTGAAAAAGCCGAAAAGCAGAATGTTGGGAGTTGTTGACTTTAGCGATCAACGGCTTGACAAAAATGACATCACCAAGTTTTATAGAAACGTTCTGTCGGATAATAGCATTCTCGATGGACAATTAGGTTCGTTTGATGTACTCGATATCGGATATGGTCTGACTGATAATGAGAAAAAATTCCAAACTATCAACCAGAAGTACGGGAGCTATGTTCCGGGAGCTATGAATCCGGCATTCATCTTAACGCTGAAACTGTTTGATGTAGTGTTTTGGTTCAGTGATCTTTCTCCCAGCATCAAGCCGGCACAAGTTGGGTTATTCAATTATACATTAGGGGGAGGCAAGGTTATTTTCAGCACAACATTTGCGTCGAGTCTTGTGTACGGTGATATTCGAGCGTTAAATGATTTTGCTCCGCTTGACAGTATAACGAGTGATGCTGTATCAACAACCCAAGACTCCACGAATGCTGAAAGCAGAATTCCTGTTGGTACGTATGTTCAGCCGTTTAATCCCTCGGATGGATACCCCTCTCTCGCGTTTGATAGTTTGGATGTGAAGGGACAGCCTATGGCAGGACTTTATCACAATTTGACGATGCGGCGAGTATACAAACGTGCGGATTCCAAATATATTTATCAACTCGAGCCGGCAAAAGGCGGCGCCCGATACAAAGGGACACCCGACGTTGCTGTCATCGACAATGCAAAGCGGTTTGTGCTCATCGCGCTGCCGCTTCATTTGCTTAACGGCAAACAGCGGAACCTTTCTGCATTTTTCAGAAAAGTTATTGTGGATGAATTTGGCATTAGGTAAGATTACAAAATTACAAGATTGCAAGATTCTGCGAGATATTGTTCTCTGTGTCTCTGTGGGTGTATTTCTTTTTTCACATGTTGCACGCGCACAAAACACCGGTACAATCAAAGGTCGCGTCATTGATGAGAAGACGAATGAAGGTCTGCCGAGCGTCAACATCGTCATCAAAGGAACGTACTACGGCGCGGCGACTGACTTCGACGGCAACTATAAAATTGAGAAAATAAATCCTGGCACGTACAATATTGATGTTACACTACTGGGCTACAAAGCTGTTCAGTACACTGCGATAAAAGTCGAAGCCGGACAGACCGTTGAGCTTGACGTGAAAATGGCCGAGTCGGTTCTCTCGCTCGGCACCGAAGTCGTCATCGTCGGAGAGAAGCCGCTGTTCGACATTGAAGAAACGTCGAGCAAACATTCGATGAGGAGCGAAGACATTGCGGTCACTGCCGTGCGCGAAGTGAAAGACATTGTGGGATTGCAGACCGGTGTTGTGCAGAGCGACAACGAAATCCATATTCGCGGAAGTCGAGGCTATGAAAACGCATATCTGGTGGATGGCATTTCGGTGCAGGACGTTCTCGGCGGAACCGGCTTCGGCTTACAGTTGAGCACTGAGGCAATTCAGGAAATGGAAGTCATCACCGGCGGTTACAATGCGGAGTACGGACAGGCAACGTCCGGCGTAGTGAACATCACGACGAAGGAAGGCGCGGACAAGTACAGCGGCGCTGTTTCATACAAGACGGATAAATTTTTTGGGGCTAAGTCGCGCGCGAATTTCAACACCGACATTACTGAAGCAAGCCTGAGCGGACCATTTCCGTTGGCGAATCTTGTCGTGCCGGGCACTCTCAGCTTCTTCGGAAATTTTTCTATGAACTTGACGGACGGATTCACGCGCTGGTCGGAAAAAATACGAAACGGAAAACCTGCCGGATATGAAAAGAGAGCGCCCAATCAATTGGTTTCATCTATCTTCAACGGAAAAGATTTTGCGTTCAGGTTGGCGAACAGTTACGCATGGTCAACAAAACTTACGTGGAAGCCTTCTGCCACGGAAAAGTTGAGCTACTCGTACAATCAATCTGTTGAAATAGACCAAAACACTGCGAGCGTGAAGACAACGCTCGAGCGCGAAGAGCCTCAGCCCGGCTATCAGTACGAGTTCAAAAACATTCTCGACAGCGCCAACACCTTCACGAAAATCTACATCACGCATACGCTGGCATGGACTCAGACTCTCAGCCCGAAATCGTTTTATGAATTTCGCCTGAGCAGGTACACCGCGCACGTTCGCGGCGATGCGAACGGCAAAGACTATACGGGTTACAGCGAACCGAGGGATATTGTGACATTTCCGATTCAGTATTACAACCGAGACAGGGACACCGTGGGAATTATTCCCGGCGACGGATTTTATGATACCGGAAGTCCGTCCATCTGGCGCGACCACTACATTAACGAGTACACGCTGAAGTTCGATTTCACAAATCATTTCACTGAGAAGAACAAGTTTAAGTCCGGCGTTGAGGCAAAGTTCCAAAACTTCCAGATGATTGACATCAATCAGCCGTGGATTAAGCCGCGCGGATTGAACAACGACATCTACCAAGTCAGCCCGGCGTCCGGCGCGCTGTATGCGCAAGACAATATTTTCATCAGCGGCATGGTGTTGAACTTCGGCTTGCGTTTCGATTACTGGTTCCCGGGAAAATTTGTTGATGACGCAATCAACAATCCGAATATCCAGCTTGCGTCGGACGACATTCGCCAAAAATACAATGACCAAACGCTTACGCTCTTCGGTCGGCGATGGAAAGGACGGTTGAGTCCGCGCCTCGGTATCTCGCATCCTGTTTCCGACAACCAGACGTTGATTTTCTCGTACGGACATTTCTCGAAGCTGCCGCGCCCGACGTACGTCTATTCAAAGTTGACGGAGAGCAGCGCGCGTTCTTCAATCCAAACAATCGGCAATCCGAATCTAAATCCTGAAACAACCGTTCAGTACGAACTCGGCTTGCGCAATCAGATCACCGAAAACGACGTGTTGACAGTAACGGCGTACTACAAAGACATTTTTGATTACATCACCGCCCGCACCATCCGTGCAAAGAGTGTTCGCTTCTCCAGTGGGTCATACACGATGTATGTGAACGGCGACTACGCGCGCAATAGAGGTTTCGAGGTTGAGTACAGCAAACGCATCGGCAGAGTGTTTCGCGGAACCCTTTCCGGTTCGTATTCCATTTCTACCGGCAAGAGCTCTTCTGCAACGGAAGCGTTGTTCAATGTTGCGACAGCAGGAAGAGAAGCTTCGATAAAAGAGAGCTATGTTTCGTGGGACAGACCATTCCAGGCGTCGCTCAGCACGAACTTCACCGTGCGGAAGAACGAGCCGCTGTTCGATTTTGCACCGGGGATTTTGGATGACTACAATCTCTACATTCGCTTCTTCTTCCAATCCGGCAAGCGCTATACGGGCCAAATTTATACCGGCGTTACTGCGGAAGGTCGCCCCGAGTACACGTCCGATGTTGACCATCAATTGGAAGAAGTCGGTGAGAATTGGTTCTACATAAATTTCAATTTTGAAAAATACATTGACGCTGGCTTTGGAAAGTTTACCGTAAGCCTTGAAGTCCAAAATCTGTTGAACAACAAGAACTCGCAGGTAATCAATCCTGTCACCGGACGAGCGTACGAATACGGCGATGATACCCCGCTGTCGTACAACGATCCGCGCTTTCCGCAGTTGCAGGGAATTATTCAGCCGTTTCCGTACAACCCGGCTCGTTATCTCAGTCCGCGCACAGCGAAGTTAGGAATCGCGTTCAGGTTCTAATTCAATGAGCAATGAACAATGAGCAATCAACAATTGAGGATTAACAATAAGAATAAGAATTTGTTGACGCGAGTTACAAATCGTAGCAGTCTGCGGAGAACTGTTCATTGTTCATTGCTCATTGTTATGTGTTCATTATTCATTGTTCAATGTTCATTGTCTCAACTGGTGCCGAACCTTGGCGGACAGCGTTCCGGAATTTCAGCGTATCAATTTTTGAAGATTGGCGTGGATGCCCGCGGCTCTAGTATGGGCGAAGCGTACGTCGCCGTTGTTAATGATGTGTCGTCGTTGTACTGGAATCCCGCCGCCTTGGTCAATTACAACGGTGGTCGCGCTGTTGTAACGTCAACGATGGACGATCACGCCTCGACAAGTGAGTTCGCTATCGTCTCAGGTCAGACAATGGCGTCGCATACCCAATGGCTGGTGGATTTGCAGCACGAATTCTTCGGCGTGAGCTATTATCTTTCCTCCAGCGATGCTCTCGGTTTTGCAGTTACATTGCTTCATACCGACGATATGAAAGTGACGACCGAAACCCAGCCGACGGGAGACGGAACGTACTTCTCGTACCAAGACATGGCAGTTGCCGCAACGTACTCACGAAAGATGACGGACCAGTTCAGTTTTGGCGCGACCATTCGCTACGTCCGCGAGACAATTGATGTGCTGCACATGGACGGAGTGTTGGTTGACCTCGGAACATTCTATTACATGGGACTCGGTTCGTCGCGCTTCGCAGTTGTTGTTTCAAATTTTGGCGCGAACGTTCAGCCGACCGGCACGGTGAAACGAAGCGACGGCTCCACGGTGAATAGCTTCCAGTCATTTTCGCCCCCGACAATGTTCAAATTAGGATACGCGCTTGAGCCGTGGCAAGATGAACACAATCGGCTGACGACCTCCGTCCAACTGAATCATCCAAATGACAACGCGGAAAACGTTCGTCTCGGCGCAGAGTATGAATACGACAAAACGTTCTTCCTTCGCGTTGGTGTGAAGCGGACAATCGGAGAATCGTTCCTCGGCAAAGCGTCGTCAACGGCAGAAGATTATACATTCGGCGCCGGCGTGTTCGTTCCGCTCGGCATCATCAAAGCTTCGTTCGATTATGCGTTTGCCAATTTCAATGACCTGGGTTCGGTGCATCGCATTACTGTTATGATAACGTACTGAACAGCATGAAACATTTTTTCTCCTTTATAGTAATTATGATTTTAGTTTCCGCGGGATGTCAATTGCCGTACGACCCGAACAGATTACCGCCGGCAACCGATATTCCGACGGCAACTGATACATCGTACGTTCCAAAAGGAGAATGGGGGGGATTCATTAAGCCGGTGGCAATCATCTACGGTCGCGATCAATTGTTCTATGTCGCCGATTATCTTGGCAATCGCATCGTCATCTTGAATCAAGCCGGACAAGAGTTAAGCAGGTTGGAAAATATCGTTCATCCTGCATCTATCGGACAAGATACACGCCTCGATTTAATTGTCGGCGCAGAAACACGCGAGCCGACAACCGGCGACACAATTGGTGTTATCTTAAGAATAAAACTCGTGAACGCCTCGCACCTTCTCGATCAGGCTGAAATCGATACGATATGGAAGGAGCCGGCTCGTCCGCTGCGGCGCTTCGTCGGCATTGGTATTATTCCGAACGATGAGTATCTCGTCGTGCGCGACGGTCCGGACAACAGCAGCATCGTTGACCCCGATGCTCGCGTGCTGCGTTTCCGTTATGTGCACGTGAATGCAACGGCGCGGAAGGATTCGTTCATCACGTCGTTGGGAGATTTGCAATCGGGCGTTGGCGGTTCGATAGCAAACATCAACCGCCCGACCGGCATTGCGACGTTTCCGGGCAGAGCAGATTTTATTTTGATTCAGCGAGCAGAAGGAATTCAGTACTCAGCAATCTGGATGGTGTACTCGAAAACGTTCGATTTCGAAGGTTGGCTGCCAAAGTACGATCCGTCGCAGCCGGACCAGCGCAGCATTGATTTCGTTCGACCCAACCGATTTATCGAGCCGCGCGGTGTTGCAATAGACCGTCTTCGTTCTGATATTTTTATTGTCGATGCGTCTCAGGATAGCGTTGTCAAGTTTAACAGCCGCGGTGTGTTCAAGGGAGAGTCGTTTGGGAGAAAGAATTCGGTTGGAGGCGACCTCGACAATCCTCGCAGCGTGGCGATTGCAGAAAAAACTTTGTATGTGTGCGATTCGGATTCCCTTCGCGGACGCATTGTGTTATACAGACTTTCCACGGATTTCTGAGTCTCAATTCTCTTCCCTCATTTCTTCTTTTCGTAATTATACCGCCCTAATTCAAACAAATCATTTGCCCTGCTGTAGAAGTTCCCGCCCATTCTCGCAATCGGTCTGAGTTTCGCTTGGTCGATCGCCCCATTCGAGTACACTTCATCCTTCACATGGAATTGGACAACCTCACCGATAATGAGGTCAGTCGGATCAGTACCTATCTCAAGATGTTTGTACAGGACGCACTCGCAGTTCACTTTGGATGTTTCGATGCGCGGCGTCCGGACTACGGTGCTTGCGACAAGGGTGAGTTTTGCCTGCTCGATTTCAGACATCCCCTCCGGAAAATCGGCCGAAGAGATATTCATTGAATGAACCAATTCGTCGGTCACGAGATTCACGACGAACTCCTTTTGGCGCAAAATATTTTCCGCCGTGTGTTTCATTTGGCCTTTTTTCCTTCCCACAGAGATCATGATCAGCGGGGGAGAGCCGGTAAGTGCATTGAAGAAACTGTACGGCGCAGCGTTGACGACGTTCCTATCATTCATCGACGTGACGAAGGCGATGGGACGGGGGACGACGGCGCCCACCAAAAGGTTGTACGCATCGCGCGGAGAGAGTGTTCTTGGATCAATAGTCATTTGCTTTTTCCTTCAGAAATGGAACAAAATCGCGCACAGTCGTTGCCACGGGGCGCTGACCGAAAAGCCGAGAAAGTCTCGACGATACCGGCAACTGAGCCTTTGCGTTCTTCATCGCCGCAGATGCATCTGGCCGGATAAGGAAATGCGAAAGAGAACCATCGACCACACAACGCCCATCGCGGAGAATCAGAATTCGGTCACAGTGCTGAAATCCATATGCTGCGTCGTGGGTGACGAGGATGTAACCCTTGCCTCTCTTGCGGAGGAGGCTGAGCGCTTTCGCAAAGATGTTCTTCTCCGGCATGCTCAATCCGACGGTGGGCTCATCAAAGACTAAAAAAGGCGTGTCCATGGCAACGGCAGATGCGAGAGTAATTAACTTGCGCTGCGCAGCATGGAGGTCGTACGGATGTCGTTCGGCATATTCCGACAAAGAAAACATTTCCATCGCATCCGCAACAAGATAATCGGCGTTGACTTTGGCGAGATTGGTCGGGCCGAAGGAAATCTCTTTACGGACCGTCGGCGAGAAGATTTGGTGTTCCGCCGATTGAAGAGAGACTGCAATATCTCCCGCCAATTCATGGAGCGCTCTTCCCTTCGTGATCTTCCCGGCGACATGAATTTTCCCTTGCTGGGGCGACAGCAGTCCGAGCAGCAGTTTCAGCAACGTAGATTTGCCTGCGCCATTCGCACCTGTCAGGACGGTTGTCGACGATTGACCGAATTGCACACTAATATTCTGCAGAACGGGAGCAGCGGATCCGTAGTGAAACGTGACATCGCTTATGCTGATGTACGGCACTTCTTCATCCATTCAATAGTCTCTTTGAACAATAATGAAATGTGGTTCCGCCCGAGCGACCGCTGGACATCAATCAATTCCGGCAACGTGAGCGAGGATACGTCTATGTTGGAATTTAACAAATCGTGCGGCGTTCCAAGAAATTGCTGGCGACCGTTTTCCAGGAAGAGGACATGGTTACAGAGCTCAAACGTAGCGCTCATATTTTGTTCTATGAAAATGATTGTCGACGAACGTTTCGCGACGCGCAGAAAATCTATCAGATGTCGAACATGGTCTGCGTCGAGCGCCTGCGTCGGCTCGTCAAGAATGAACAAGCGAGGATGCTTCGCGGCTTCGCTCGCGATTGCGAGCATTTGGGTCTCACCCCCTGAAAGAGTTTTGGGATGACGATACCGGAGCCCGATGAGGTGAAACGTTGAGAGCTGTTCTTCGATCCGCTCTCTCATGATATCACGTGGCACTCCGAACTGCTCCAACGAAAATGCGATTTCTTCCTCAACAGTTTCAGTAACTCCCGAAAGCTGCAACGATGCATCCTGAAACACGAAGCCGATTTCGGAAGTGCCAGGCGCCTGATCTTGAGCATCAAAAATCACCGTACCGGTCAGGCTCCCGCCCCGGAAATGTTTTTGGAGCAAACCGGCGAGGGCGTACGCAAAGGTGGTTTTACCCGCTTGCGAAGGTCCTATCACCCCCAAGGCCTGGCCATCCTGCAGATGAAGTGAGATGTGTTCGAAGCTGTTGCGCGCTTCTTGCTTATATCGAAATGAAAGGTCTTTGATTGTAATCATGGGAGGATAAAGCTCGCAACAATGAGACCGAGGGACGAAAGGAGCAGGATCGCAATCGACAATTTGTCGAAAGGAGAGAGGGTAAGCGTGCGAAGGTAAATTTTTTCCGCCGGTGACTCAATGCCTTTAAATTCGAACGCCAGGCTTCGGTCGAGACCCTGTGAGATGGCAATAAGCATTACGGGGAGCAAAAGCGGGAAGATATTTTTCCATTTGTTGCCCAGGGATCGATTAGCATTATATCCCCGAAGTTGCTGGCCGATATACACCGCCTGAAACACATCGCGCAGGCTTTGAATAATCTCGAAAGAGAATATGAAGAGATAATGAAGCCGGGACGGTATGGGAACTGTTCGCAGTCCCAGGCGAAAATCGGTTGGAGATCCCCCAAGGAGAACGATCACCAGCGGCGTAATGAGAAGAACGAACCTGAGAGCGTATGCGAGTCCACGGGAGAATGGTGCGCCGAAGGCGGAATTTACGAGGAAAAGTAGAATTCCGATGGGCAGAATGTATAATGCAATTTTCTTCCAGGCCTGTTTTCGCTTCCGGATCGATGAGGCTGCTGAAAGCAGAATCATCACCCCAACCATCTGCGTCGTCGGCGCGCCGAAAAGAGCGATGACGAAAAAGAAGAGGATGAAGCACAATGATGTCAAAGGATGAAGTGTGCGATGCACGATTTACCTCACGGTGGATTGGGGAAACCGATTTCGGAGAGAGTCGGGCATCTGCATCAAAATAAAATACACCAGCACATACGACACGCACTTGTCGATAGGATCGGAGGCAAGTCCCTGGTACAAAACGCTTTTCTGCACACTCTCGCCAATCGCACGAAAATAGAGAACGAGGAAATCTGTGCCTCCGAGCGTAATTCCCCCGAAGACGAAAGCCGAGATTGGCGCCGACACAAGGGCGGTGATAATTCCCTGAAACAGACCGAATGCAATCACCGTTGGGAGGGAGGAAAAACCATTCTTCGATGCAAAGTATCCGGCGCATGCACCAACCACGATCGACACCGGGGCAAAGAAGATCATCGCCGGGTTGAAAATTATGCCCGCGGCAACGTTGGACATCAATCCGCAGACCATGGCGGCATACATCCCGCAGATGGCACCGATGAATATTGTTCCTACGGAATCGAGGTACAAAGGAATTTTTACTACGGCAGTCAATTCGCCCATGATGAGATTGATGCCGATCCCCACGGCGATAAGGGGAAGCGCGGCACCGGTAGTTTGGAGACGGAACCGTTCTTTCATTGATTGTTTCATGGCTGAACATAAGATAAAAAAAAGATACGAGATTAAAAGAAGTACTTTATATATATTCACATACGCAACCGCATCCACATGTCCCGCACACACGCGATGGCTTTCTCTACTCAGCACTATTAGCTGGCTTCACAACTCACCACATTCTTCATCCTTGAATACGCCTACGTATGAGAACGGAATATACATACTACGACGTCCCGCACATTAACTCCGGCAAGACATGATTGTGCAATCCGCCAGAAAATATGCCGACAAAATTGCACTTCAAGACCTCAAAGAAACTCCGATTCCCAAAGTAACCTGCCATTTACTTCTCAAGAACATACTGACGTTCGGCGTCGCACTGAAAAACCTCGATGTGAAGGAACGGAGCCACATCGCCATCATTGGGGATAACCGAGTGAAGAGCGGCAAAAATGTTTTCCCAGAAGATAAAGAGATATCTCGTACAGAAAAGCTAATATTGCGACGAGAAAACCTGAACGTCAGGGATGGGAATTTTAGAAGTTCAATTCAATGCGGACGCCTCGAAGCCATCTCGGAAATGTTCTGTCATTTGCCTTTCTGAGCCTCGGGCTCAGAAGGATTAATTCGCATGTTTGTGAGATAACTTCTAAAAGTGAACGGTCATTTCAAGTTCTGCTCCGCTTGAACTCAGCTTGGGAGCGATAGAGATGTCGAGCGATGTATCATTATTCGGCTTCGTAATGTCGAATCCTTCCGGGTGCGCCGCAATAACTCCAAACGAATATCCCAGCGCAATTCCGAGTGGCAAATCACTGTACCAATGCCACCCCTTGCTCACAAGACTCCCGCCGACAGCGCCGATGAGAATGTAACTCACAGGCCGCATCCACTTCGCTTCGGGAAAATTCTCGCAGAGCACCGTTAGGGCGGCCGTAGTGGTGGCGATGTGTCCCGATGGGAAGGAATAGTACCTGGGCTGGTGTCGTTCGTAGTCGGCGAGGTTCGGGAAGGGGCGGACAGCGCCGCGGTTCCCCGTTGCAACTATTGGGCTTTCTCTTCCCGAGAGGCGCTTCAATACTTGAACAACGATGCCGGTGGCAAGAATCGCTTCAGTCATCTGGCTCGCCGTCTTCAGCGCCCGCGAATCATCCTCAATGAGTCCGTAAAGGGCCAAACTCCCCACAAATCCGAACTGATATTTCCCATCTCCGGCACGTATCAAGGCGTCGCTGAACGATCTGACCCGGCGAGATCCTGTTTCGTATTTGCGAGTGTTGCTGTAGGAGTTGCGGTCGATAACATAGAGAGCTCCTGTTACGGTCACGACACCGACAATAATCGGAACGCTTTCGACTTGGAAGGTGCGGGTGGCGAACAACGCCCAGTCGGATGGGATTTTCGTGAACATCGTATGCCATTGTAATGTGGCATCTGGGAGGGATTCCTCCGGAATATTTTCTTTTAGTTCTGTGGATTCCGGAAGCACTTCAACATTCTGCAACTCATATTGAATAGGTGTGCGGTCATTTGAAGAAGAGATCGAATCCACCTCGGAGAAGGTCAAGTTGACGTCCGGGATCGTCGAACCGAACGACATGCACTTATTTGCCAAGAACGTGAGGGTCAGCGCTGTTAGGAAGTGCCGTATAAGAGAGAGCATCTTCGTTCGTCCGTTCATAATATTCAATTGAGATTAAGATTCAATACGATGCCGACGCCTCCCGGAATCAGCCCCGGAGCAACTGTCAATGCGTAGGAACCGTCTCTGCCAAAATGGGCAATGTCATAACCTTCCGGGTGCGAAGCAATCATGCCAAACGTATAGCCTATCAAAAGGCCAAGTGGGTAATCGCTGTACCAGTGTATACCGGTATTCACCATGCTTACGCCGATAAGGCCAATGAGCGTATAGCCGACTGGTCGAATCCATTTGAACTCGGGATAATTTTCGGCAATAACTACGACCGTTGAGAGCGACGTACAGATGTGTCCTGACGGAAACGCATCATAGTGCGGGACTTTCTTGTGATAGGTGATTTGATTGGGAAAGAAGCGCCAAATGCCGGTCGGGCTTGTCGCAACGAAGGGACTTTCCCGCCCGGTGACGTGCTTGATCACCTGGACTACAATTCCTCCCGCAAGTAATGCTTGTATTGCCTGGCTCGCTGTTCGCAGAGCGCGGTCATTGTCCATTGTAAGACCATAGACTGCATAGGCCGCCGCCAGGCTTAGTTGAGCTGTTCCATCACCGAAATTTGTAAAAAAATTGCTCGCAGATTTTATTGGCAGCGAACTTTCAGTCATTCGCTTCGATTCCTGCCATGTCGGCTCGTCGGTTGCAATCAGCATAGCGGTGAACACGGCGATCGTCGCATAGGGAGTCACCTTATCTTCACGAAAAGTGATCTTGGAATATTTCATCCAATCGCTGGGCACTTTGGTCACCATATCATGCCAAGCGGGTCTGCCATCGAAGTGGTTTCGGACCAACTGAAGGGATAGGGATGAATCAGCGGTGGCAGACTGTTTGTCCGAGAGGCCAAGCGCCGGGGATGCTGAGGCTAAAAAGATTGCCATTAGACCCAGGATAAATCCCATGCAATTGGGCGAAGTATCAACGAATGTCGGAGCGATAAAAGTCCTCTCTTGGGTTTGAAGTCGGCAAAAAATAATGATTCAAAATTAGCAAAAAGAACGCTGGAATACAAGCTGAGGGGAAATTGGGTAATGTCTCACTTTAATTGGGACAGAGAGAGTCTCGTAGATCGCCCCATCGATTCCTGACAGGCGTTGTCACTTTGTTTCCGACAGCCTGTGTGAAAAGTACTGTCAAAAATTTTCAGTGGGAAAATTTTTCAACTGGGCCCTCTATTTCAATTGTTCCCGTTTGCGAAATGTTCGTTTGGTGTAACCTTTTCCCCACAGTGCTCACATTTGCCAAATTCTCCATCGGGAAAAATTACTTTTTGCACAGTCTGCCTCGTCCAAAGAAAGTAACCTCAGCCAAAGGCTGATGAGTCTCTGGCTCAAAAGAAATCTGTCGAAATCGTAACGCACGGATTCAATCCCAACCGCACGTGACGACAATTTCAGTGCATCAAGATGGGTTAGATCCGGCGCATTGAAGGGGAGCACCGAAATTGAAACCCTTCAATTGAATCCTTCCCCCCAGAACACCCGACGATTTCGACGTGACCCGGCCAATGCTGGTGTGATGAGCTCGGAATCGGCGGCGCTGTGCGGAGGGGGCGATGCGCGCGTTAAGAAAACGGCTGGCTTGCGGGGTGGCGTGTGTGAGCCGTTTTCTTCGGCATGTGCGATGGGAAGCATCGCAAGGGTTCTCCCTAAGGGATCCCTTTGGGACGATTCCGAAAAGCTCTCTTTGCTTCTTTCTCTGGCATCAGAGAACGAAGAGAGTTGGATGGGCTGGAAATAGAAAAGGCGGGGGATTGCTCCTCCGCCTTCATCGATTGCAGATATCGTTATATAGTAATTCGCCTCGCAACATTTTTGATTCGTTCAATTCTCAACTGGAGATCCCTCATGTCCGGCAGCGATCTCCGCAAGTGCATTTTTAGATTTTCAAAGTCGCCGTGCGGAATTGCATTCATTTCAAATTCCCTCATCATCTCCCCATCGGGTAGATTCTCGAAATGAAAATTGAATGACGACGGTTCAATGTCCTGCTCCTCGATTTCCACCGTCAAGATCTTGTTCGCCCCTTTTCTGAGGACCTCAATCTCCAGCTTATCGCCTTTGTCGGTGTCTTCCGCTGCTTCGTTGAGGTCCCGGATATCCTCCACGGAGCTTTTATTGACCTTCGTAATGACGTCACCGGCTCTGAACCCTGCCTTCTCGCCTGTGCTTTTCTTTTCAACCTTCTCTACGAGGACCCCTTTGCCATTCGGCGCGCCGAAGTATTCGCCGAGTTGTTCGTTCAGCTCAGAAAGGCGCAATCCCCACATCCCGGATTTTCCAAAGATCGCCATGTGCGGTGCGCGCGGCGCCGTGGCGGCGAATCCTTCATTGAAATTTCTGCGCCGAGGTTTGCCGACAGCAATGGCGAGCGATTTCTTTTCGTTGTTCCGCAACACAACGATCGTGGTTCTTGACCCGGCATTCGCTTTTTGCACCGCTCGGAGGAGATCGTCCGCATCGTCAATTTTTCTGCCATTGAATTCGACGATGACGTCTCCTTCTTTGACTCCCGCAGAATCAGCAGGGCTTTTCTCCACGACATCGTTGACGTATGCACCTTCATCGCTTTTCAGATCTTTTTTCTTCGCGATCTTTGGTGAAATATCCTGAATCGAAACACCTAGCCACCCGCCTTTCTGGCCTTCGCCGGGTTTGGGATTCTTCTCCACCGCGAAGGCGGCTGAACTGGTGAATCCCATCAAAAATGCCAGCAACACAACCGCGGCTATAGTTGTTCTCATAAAACACTCCTCACTAGTTGGTGGATAGCAACACACATCGTGTATCGGCTCATCGTTCCTAAAATATAGACGAGGAAGATACGGAATTGTTCCCGTCTATCTTTGGGAGCGCTGAACTGTGAGGGAGGGAGTATTAATTGTGATTTACCAGAAACCCGGTCATATCAATAAATGATCGGAAATGCAAGAATTGCCCCGGTATTGGGATCGCGGCACTAGGTTCTCTTACCTTCGAATGCCTGCCATCGAATGTTAAACTCGCGGAGCTTTTGGTCAACGAGATTATTCACGGTTTCGGCCTCAAAGGTTCCATCACCCCTCTGCGTTCCGGCTTTCTTGCCGGTAAGTATCTCGAGACCTTCGTCAACCGTCTCCACGACGTAGATATGGAACTTCCTATTCTTTACGGCATCGATAACGTCTTCGCGAAGCATCAAATCCCCGACATTGTGGAGGGGAATCATCACCCCCTGGGATCCGGTGAGACCGCGGGCCATGCAGACGTCATAGAAGCCCTCGATTTTCAAATTGACCCCGCCGATAGACTGGATTTCACCTTTCTGATTGACAGAACCCGTAACGGCGATATCCTGCCGTAAAGGAATTTCGGCGAGACTGGAAAGAATCGCATAAATTTCTGTCGAAGAAGCGCTATCGCCGTCAACACCGCCGTACGATTGTTCGAACGTGATGCTCGCATTCATGACGAGAGGTTTGTGCTGGGCAAATCTGCCGTGAAAAAATCCGCTGATGATCGCGACGCCCTTGTTATGCGTAGGCCCGCTCAGCTCGGCTTCCCGGTCGATGTTGATGATGCCCGATCGCCCCAGCGAAGTCTTTGCGGTGATACGTGATGGTTTTCCGAAGGCATGTTCTCCCAGATCGTACACCGAGAGCCCGTTCACTTGTCCGACAACTGCCCCTGTTGTGTCAATCATGATGGAGCCATCAATGATCATCTCCTGGATCTTGTCTTCCGCGAGCCTCACACGGTAGGTCCGCTCGCGAATTGCTCCCTCGACATGCTTGAAGGACACAATCTGTGACTTTTCCTGTTGCGCCCAGTAATTGGATTCCAGGATAACGTCGGTTATGACATTGAAGCGCGTGGAGATCTTCTTCTGCCGTCCTGAGAGCCTGACGCCAAATTCTATGATTTGTGCCATTGCAGACGCATCGAAGGGAAGAAGGTGCTCATCGTCGCAGGTCATTTTAATAAACCCAAGATATTGTTCGATCGCGTCGCGGTCCTTCACCATTTCAGAATCAAAGTCGGCGCGAATCTTGAAGATTTTCTTAAAATCATCATCCCGGAAATAGAGCATGCGATAGATCTCAGCATCGCCGATCATGATCACTTTCACATCCAGCTCGATCGGCTCTGGTTTCATCCCGGAAGGTGCAAAGCCAAAGAGCGGCTCATAGGTGTGAATTTCGACCTTACCGGTCCGCAGAGTCCGTTTCAAGTCCTGCCACAGCCATGGTTCCACGATAGCGTCGAGGGCGTTCAGCACGAGATAACCGCCATTTGCTCGAATAAGAGAACCAGCCTTTATTTGCGTGAAGTCGGTTTTCCATACTCCGCCTTGTTCCAATTGGCGCTCGACAGTCCCGAAGATATTTTTGTACTTCGGATTGGTCTCAATGACGATCGGAATAGTCTTCGTGTCAGAATTGTCAACAAAGAGATTGACCTCGACACTGCGGAGCAACTCTTCGGCGATTTCTGCGGTTGGCCCGGTCTGCTTGTCCTGCGTTTTCTTGAATTGGTCCAGGTTGCGTACGATGAATTCGCGGACATCGAGAAGGTAGCGGCCGGTTTTTTCGCTCGTGAATTTCGTCTTGAGATGATCAATTCCTTCATCGAGAATCGGCATAACCATTTTTGTGTCAAGTTCGGATAGCGAATCCTGGATTTTCTTTTCGATATTGCGAAGTTCGCGAAAGATGGTCATCATCTGTTTTTCCAATGTCGCGTAATTACTCTTTAGCGTCTCGTACTCCTCCTTTGGGAAGCCTCCTTTCTGGACAAGGAGTTCCACTTGTTCGATGCTCACCGGTTTCTTGTCGATGACCGGTACAATGTCAGGTCGTACCGCGTTCCCCACCTGCACTTGCACGACATTGAAACCTCGCTCCGTCACTTTCTTCTCAAATTCTGCCAGCACACTCTTCTGCCTGTCGCCGAAATGTTCCATCAGCGATTTTCGCGCATTCTGGTACCGCTGACTCTCAAATAACGCGGGGATATTACGAAGAAGTTCAGTGACGAACGTCTCCACGTCCTCTTTAAACATCTTCCCCTGACCGGCGGGAAATGTCAGAGCTATCGGCATGTCGGGGTTCTTGAAATTGAAAACGTAGCAAAAATCGCTGAGCTCGACTTTCGTTCGCTCAAATGCCTGGAGCATACGTTTGATCGTCGTGGTGCGTCCGGTTCCTGAAAGACCAGTGACGAAAATGTTGTAACCAAAATGCTTCATCTCCAAACCCACACGGAGAGATCGCAATGCCCGTTCCTGTCCGACAATATCCCTGCTCGGTTTTAGCTGCTCGCTCGATTCTACTTTTAACAATTTTGGATCACATTGCCATCGAAGCTTATCGGCAGGGAGAGGACGGTGGAGGGGTGATGGTTTTAGTGCTGATTTCTTCAGTTTCATGTTTAATCAGTAAACGGTGATCAGTAAACAGTCGTCAGTAGTCGGGGACGGGCGATATCCAGCGCCCGGCACCTTACACCCACAGTTAGTCTCCGAAACTGATACCCAAGTCCCTTGCAGTCAAAACCGTGTCGCAATTGGGTGGTACGGTTTTCATGCGATGGGTTGCGTCAGCAAGCGGGACGTAGCGGACAGTTGGGGGATCGAGCGCGACCATGACCCCCGATTTTCCCTCATCCAACGCTCGTATTGCCGCGGCGCCAAAACGAAGCGAAATAAGTCTGTCGAACGTGGTCGGCGCGCCGCCGCGGAGGAGATGCCCGAGCACGACAACACGAGTCTCTTTTCCAGTAAGGTCTTGGATTTGATGTGCGACCGTCTCGCCGATTCCTCCAAGACGCTCTGCCCTTCCTAATTCTTTTCCAATGACTGACGTTGAACCTCCAATAGCTTTGGCGCCTTCAGCGACAACGACGATCGAAAAATAGCGGTGTCCTCTATCTCTATCTTTTATTTTTGCCGCGACTTTGTTGATATCGTAAGGAATTTCCGGTATTAGAATTACATCCGCCGTTCCAGAAATTCCGCTGTTGAGTGCGATCCATCCGGCGTATCTTCCCATCACTTCAACGACCATCACTCTCTGGTGGGCTTGCGCGGTAGAATGAAGCCGGCCGATGCAATCCGTTGCGAAGGACACTGCGGTGTCAAAACCGAACGTGATGACGGTTTTGTCGAGATCGTTGTCGATCGTTTTCGGGACACCGATTACGCGCAGCCCTTTTTTTGCAAACTCGTTGGCAATGGAGAGAGAACCATCCCCGCCGATAGCGATCAACGCATCAATCTTCATCTTTTTGAAGGCACGCAGTATTTCATCCGAACGGTCCTTCTCGTACCACTTGTCCCCCTTCCCCTTTGTCGGATATTTTAACGGATTTCCTTTGTTCGTCGTGCCCAATATCGTTCCACCGAGATGCGTGATACCGCGAACGTTCTTGCGTGTCAGACGAATCACTCCACCCTCAGGATATCGTTCCGGGAGGAAGAGGCCGTTGTAACCGTCGCGAATGCCATAGACTTCCCAGCCCCGCTTTTCTGCTGAAACCACGGCCGCGCGAATGACTGCGTTTAGTCCGGGAGCGTCGCCGCCGCCGGTGTTGATTGCGATTCGTTTGATTTTGGATTTACTCATTTCGATTCCTCCTGAGAGAGATTACCCTCGTAGACTTGGTTTGGCCACAGAGGCACACCCTGGGGCCAGATCCCATTCTATTGCGCCGCCAACCCTGCGGCCGATTGGTGAGAATGTAAAGATACCTCCCCATAATTGCAACGTGAAAATGAAGCCGAGTGATCAAAGCCGAGTGATCGAATAGCTGGTCTAAAAGGAAGTGATCATGAGGTCACCGCCCAAATGAGCCCGCTATATGCAAGTCGTTTACCAAGTGATGCCATGACTTTGTCAATTGGATTGCCGAGAATTGAGAGAATGCCACGGCCAAAATAGGAGAAGTCATGGCATCACTATTAAATGAGCCCATTATTTGCAGATTCTCCTTCTTGAAATTCTTGATCTCTTTGTCTACATTCATCTACGATAATTCTCGTTCGGACACATCACTTCGATACTCGCCATCGTCCCATGACATCGAAACAGAGAGTAAACACCGCAATGAAAATGAAGTCGCCGGACCGCGTGCCGGTCATGTGCCAAATTTCGATAGGGCACTACTTTCTCCACTCCGGCGTGAATCCGATGGACATATGGTACAGCGCAGAAGGATTTGCCGAGGCGCTCGTGAACCTTCAACGTCGGTACGACTTTGACGGCATTCTCGTCAACCTTCCCGGCCGAGATCCGAATTACGAGAAACAGATCGATCGCATTGATCGGCACGATGGCGAGAATATTGTTCGCTGGAAGAATGGAAATTATACGGTAGTGCCTGCCGCGGACAACCCACATTATTATATGAAGGACGGCAGCCGTTACTTTCCGACGTTTGAGGAAATCCAACCGGAAGAACTCTTCTATGTCGAACCGTGGGACATTTCCGACATCACATATCCCTACACATGGGGATTTGAAAAGGAGGCACGTCCGTTCGACGAATTCTTCCCTCCGTACCACTCCGATACAATCAAAGCGGTCATGGCGAGAGTCGGCGACACCGTTTCAGTTCATTCCGAAGTTTTTTCTCCCTGGTCTCAATTTATGGAATTACTCAACTATGAAAATGCCTTGATGGCGATTGTCGACGATCCCGGAAAATCGCAAGCATGTCTTGAACGCTTAACGGAAGGAGCGGTTGATCTTGGGAAAAGACAAGCTGCCTGCGGTGTCGACGCGATTCTGATCTCCTCTGCCTTTGCGGGATCCGGATTGATTTCCCGCAAACACTACGAGGACTTCGTCCTTCCCTACGAAGGGCGGATTGTAAAAGAAATTCAGGAAGAATTCCCAATACCGGTTTATACTCATACCTGCGGGAGCATCGGTGATCGGCTCGATTTAATGATGGCGACCGGGACAAACGGGATAGACACACTTGACCCGCCGCCGCTTGGTACCGTCGACCTTGAAGAGGCGAAGAGGGTCCTTGGGGGTAAGACGTTCATCAAAGGGAATATCGATCCAGTCCACACACTGTTATTCGGAAATTTGAGCGAGGTGAAGGAAGATGTCCGAAAGCGCATCTCCATCGGGATGCCGGGGGGTGGCTATATTTTGAGTTCCGCATGTTCCGTGGCGCCGCAGACGCCGACGGAAAATATTGAAGTTCTTGTGCCGCTTGCGAAGGAGTTTGGAACGTATTAGAATCTATATCAAAAAGGTGCTAATCAATCCTTCTGAGCCTATGGCTCAGCAGGGCGAATGGCAGAGCATTTCTAAGAAATCTTCTAGCGTTAGTAGATGATCTTCGACCGGACGTCTCTCGGTCTCAATGCGATTCGAAAATCGTGCGCCAGTCCGAAGGACCCCTTCGGACTGGCGCATCAGCCTGTGGCAGAGCAATCGTAAATCGTAACTCAAAGGGCACTTCGATGACCAGACCTCTTTCACTCCTTCTCACGCTGGCTATTTGTTCTCTTCTCATCCCCTCATGCACGAAAAAAGAAGAAGGGGGGCATGCGAAGATCATTGGCGTGACGCTTTTAACGCGGGGTCATGTTTTTTATAAAGACCTTGAGGAGGGACTTCGCACCGAGGCGGTGAAAAATAACTATGAGCTTATCGTTACCGCCGGCGAATTCGACCTTGGGAAACAAATAGCACAAATAGAGGACTTCGTCGCGCGGAAGGTCGACGCGATTATCGTGTGTCCGGTCGATTCCAAAGGAATTGGCAGTGGGATAAGAAAAGCGAATCAAGCAAAAATCCCGGTGTTCACCGCCGACATCGCAGCTTTTGAAGGCGACGTCGTTAGTCACATTGCATCAGATAATGAGCTCGGGGGAAAACGAGCAGCAGAGTATCTTGCGAAAGTATTGCACGGCAAAGGTAAGATCGCGATCATCAATCAGCCGACAGTCACTTCCGTACTCGATCGCATAGCCGGATTCAAGAAGGAGCTCGAGAAATTCCCCGATATAACGGTTGTAGCCGACGTCAATGGCGACGGCGTTCGGGACCGCTCGTTACAGGTGTCGTCGGATATTCTGCAAGCGCATCCCGACTTAGATGGCATTTTTGGAATTAATGATGATTCGGCTCTTGGAGCGCTCGACGCCGTCCAACAATTTAAACGGAAAAATGTAGTCATTATCGGCTACGACGCGACACCGCCTGCCGTCGCCGCAATTCTTAGAAATACTTCCTTGAAAGCCGACGTGGTCCAGTACCCAAAGAAAATCGGCTCATCAACTATATCCGCCATCAAAGATTATTTTGCCGGCTACTCTGTAGAGAAGCGTTACGCCGTCGAAGTCGGAATCGTAGACAGGGAAGCTCTCCGGAAAATACCGGTCCAATAAGCATGTCCGCTCTTTTGCGTCTGGAAGGAATCTGCAAACATTACCCCGGCGTTCGCGCTCTCGACGAGGTCACGGTGGAATTGTGTTCGGGAGAAGTTCATTGTATCGTCGGGGAGAATGGCGCCGGCAAATCGACTCTCATCAAGATCCTCTCCGGTGCGCTCCACAGAGACCGAGGCGAAATCCTAATTAATGGTGCAAGGGTAACGATAGATTCACCTACGGACGCACTACGGCAGGGCGTCGCAGTAATTTATCAGGATTTCAAGCTCGTGCCTGAATTGTCCGTCGCCGAGAATATTTTCCTGGGCAAAGAACCGATTCAAGAAACAATGCCTTTCATCGACTATGCCTCGATGCATCGAAATGCGCGAGCTCAATTACTCCAGCTCGGTGAAGAAATCGATACGACGCTCGCCGTTAGTACGCTCAGCGCAGCTCAACAGCAAATTGTAGAGATTGCAAAAGCCCTTTCGCAACGAGTACGCATACTTGCATTTGATGAACCTTCCGCCGCTCTGACCGAACGCGAACTGCTTAAGCTCTTTGCAATTATTCGACGGCTAACTTCGGAGGGGGTGGGGATCATGTACATCTCGCACCGGCTGGATGAGATATTTGAGATCGGAGACCGTGTCACTGTTATACGGGATGGCAGGGTTGTCAACACTTCCCCAATAATTACGGTGAATAAGAAGAGCCTTATTCAATTGATGGTCGGGCGCAAACTCGAGGATGAATTCCCAAACGTTGCGTTAACACGGAGCGAAGAGATCCTTCGCGTCGAAAATATCAGCGCCGGTATTCTCCGCAACATCAACTTCTCTTTGCACCGGGGAGAAATTCTCGGTTTTGCAGGATTAGTTGGGGCAGGACGCACTGAGATCGCGCGCATAATTTTTGGGGCCGATGTGAAAGAGACGGGCTCAATTTTTCTCCGCGGAAAAGAAATAAGCCCACGCTCTCCGCGTGAGGCGATCGACGTGGGAATTGGCCTTCTCACCGAAAACCGCAATCGCCTTGGACTGATTACAGAGATGAAGGTTGGGGAGAACATTTCACTTTCCAGCCTCAATGGGCTCCTCAAGGGGCCGTTTCTCGACAAGGTCAAAGAAGTGCAGACGGCCCGGCGCTTCGTACATCAACTCCACATCAAGACCCCGGACGTCAATGAATCCGTTGAAAACCTCAGTGGAGGGAATCGCCAGAAGGTGATTCTTGCCCGATGGCTTGCCACAAAATCGAAGGTGTTGATCTTTGATGAGCCGACAGCCGGCATCGATGTCGGAGCAAAATATGAGATTTATGTATTGATGAAGAAGCTCGCGCAAGATGGAGTCGGTGTTATTATGATTTCATCAGATCTTCCGGAACTCCTTGGCTTGTGCGACAGGATCATCGTAATGCACGACGGGCGGATCACTGGTGAACTGGATCGTGACGCGGCAACACAGGAAAAGATCATGGCGCTCGCAACTCTGGAGGGAGACGTGCGATGGTCATGAGCAATAGCTCAAGAACTCTGTCGTCTGTCCTGGGAAAATTCGGCATTGGAATGACCTTGCTCGTCGAAGTCATTCTTTTTTCGCAGTTCTCTGCATATTTTTTCACTGCAGAAAACATTCTAAACGTCTCGCTGCAACTCTCCATCACCGCAATTATTGCTGCAGGGATGACGTTCGTAATCCTCACGTCGGGAATAGATTTATCGGTCGGCGCGCTGGTCGCGTTTACAGGGGTCATCGCTACGAGCGTTTTGAAATTATCGATTCCACTTCTTATATCATTTCCATTGGCAATTGTAGTCGGATTGTTGATCGGCGTCTGTTCGGGCGCATTCGCAGGAGTATGTGTTACACGGTTTTCAATCACGCCGTTCATCGCTACTCTCGCGTTAATGACTATCTTTCGCGGCGCTGCTTACATGTATACCGACGGGAGACCTATTTGGGGATTGCCGCCGGAGTTTAGCCTCCTTGCGAGCGGGCGTCTCTTCGGAATTCCCATTCCGACATTGATCACGATTTGTGTGTACGGTGCGGGGTATCTCGTATTGCATTGGACGCGCTTTGGCCGCTATGTTTATGCCGTTGGGGGGAACAGAGAAGCCGCGCGTCTTGCAGGCATTAACACGAATCGAGTTTTGGTTTCCGTTTATGCGATTTGCGGCGTATTGACGTCGCTCAGCGGAATTCTCCTGGCGGCTCGAGTCAATTCAGGACAGCCGAACGCGGGACTGATGTACGAACTGGATGTGATTGCGGCGGTAGTTGTCGGGGGAACAAGTCTCTCCGGCGGTCGCGGCACGATTGTGGGGACGCTCCTCGGTGCAGTTCTCATCGGAGTTCTGCGCAATGGACTAAATCTATTGAACGTCAATTCGTATGTGCAACAAGTTGTAGTCGGGCTGGTAATACTGGTTACGGTTATGATGGATCAGTCGAAAAAGAAATGAGAATAGAGAGTTCTCAAGGGCATGAATGCGCTTTTGAGTACCAGCGCTGTTTCCGTCCCCGGCCCTGAAGGGCCGGGCAAAGGAATGCTCTTGCCAAGAAAGTATCGGCCCAAGAAGCAGTTCGGCCAAGAAACCGTTTCGTTTGTTGTTAGAAAACGATTAGCCCGACCCTTCGGGGTCGGGCCATGAATACGCAGTCGAATACAACATTGGCCCGACCATTCATGGTCGGCCAAGAGAATTGTCGGTCCAAGAAGGCTCTGGCCAAGCAAAGATTGTCGCTAGGGAGCGTCTCGTTAAATTTTAATCCGCGACTTGCCCGACCATTCATGGTCGAGCAATGAACGCACAAACAATTTCACGATGCCCACTCAGGGGAACAGAAAGGAAGCTCTCGATACACAAATCTCGATGTTGAAGATGACAATGGCCCGACCATTCATGGTCGGGCGCTCGATGCACGCACAATTTCCATAATGCCCTTCAGGGCATTACAAAAAAGGGGGGAGTATGGCACAAACATATTACAAGATTTGGATTCATCTCATTTGGGCAACGAAGGAACGTCGGCCTGTCATGCAAAAAGAAACTCGCGAAAAGATTCTTCACCATATACGGGAAACGGCGATGAAAGAAGGTTACCATATCGATACGATTAACGGAGTTGCCGACCATCTTCATTGCCTGATTTCACTGAGTCCAAGATTTTCGATCAGCGAAGTGATGAATAAATTGAAAGGCGAGTCCTCTCATTGGATAAATTCTGAAAAGATCACACGAGGTCGATTTGCATGGCAAGGCGGGTTTGCCGCGTTCTCGGTCAGCGCATCGCAGGTACATAGAGTGCGAAGGTACATTCTTAACCAGGAAAAGCATCACCAGAAAACCTCGTTCGCTGAGGAGGTGGACAGATTTGTGAAATTGTACAACGCAGATGGAGAAAGGGCATGAATGCCCTTTTGGGTACCAGCGTTGTTTCCGTCCCCGGCCCTGAAGGGCCAGGCAAAGGAAGGCTCATGCAAGGAAGTATCGGCCCATAGAAATTTCGGGCCAATAAAGGACCGGCCCAAGAAGCGGTTCGGCCAAGAAACCGTTTCGTTTATTGTTAGAAAACGATTAGCCCGACCATCTAGGGTCGGGCCATGAATGTGCAGTCGAATACAACATTGGCCCAACCGTTCATGGTTGGGCAACCGAGGAGCAAGCCCATTTTCCATATGCCCTTCAGGGCCTCAGTGGGTCGACAAATCACGGTCGAAATATCAAGGCGATAACACCAACGGAGACCTCAATGAAAAGAATAATTCTTCTTGTGATCGGATTCGTATTTCCATCCACCAATTTTGCTCAAACCAATGTTGATAGGGTCATCCACGCAATTGATTCGATGACGATCGTCTCAATCAACGATTGGAAAATGAGCTCCGACCTTAAGTTCGGGACTGTACTCGGAGACCCACGAAGGCCCGATTTTGACGATTCAAAATGGGAGACGCTGAAACTTGACCAATCGGTTTATCCGGATTCTTGTTGGTTAAGAAAAGAAATTGTTCTCCCGGAATATATCCTGGGCAGCCGGGTCGGTGGGACGGTCAAACTCCTCGTGTCTATCGATGATTACGGCTACATGTGGATCAACGGCGAGGAGAAAGGATTTTTTCCGTGGGACGGGGACTTTGTACTTACGAAAGCCGCCAAACCGGGGGATCGATTTCTTGTTGCCATCCGCGCCATTAATACTGGAGGTCCGCTCAGAATATTGAGGGCCGATATAGAAACAGCAAGCGCCGATTCGGCCCGTCAGATTATCAAAGACTTTTCGTTGAGCGTGCGCGTCGGTCAGACGCTGTTGAGTTTCGACACCAGGCAATCGTCGTCGTACGAAAAAAAGGTTCAGGACCCCGGCATCGACAGATCCAAAATCGATAAAGCCGAGAAGGTAAAACTCAACGAACTACTCCAGAGACAGGTTGCTCGTGTAGATATCGCCGCCCTAGGTTCCGCGTCTCTTGAAAAATTCATAGCGTCACTGAACGATGTCCGTTCGAAATTGAAAGCAGTGGCAGAGTACGCCAAACGTTTTACGCTCTGTTTCGATGCCAACGCACACATCGACGCAGCATGGCTCTGGCGTGAGAAAGAAACAGTGGAAGTGTGCAAGAATACATTTACGTCCGTCTTGGATATGATGGATACGCGTCCGGACTTCACGTACACTCAAAGCGCAGCGGCATATTATGACTGGATGGAACAGAAATATCCTGAGGTATTCAACAGAATTCAGCGCAGGGTGAAAGATGGAAGATGGGAAATTGTGGGAGGGATGTGGGTGGAGCCGGACTGCAATCTGCCAAGCGGAGAAGCGTGGATGCATCACCTGCTCTTTGCGAAGAAATATTTTCAGAAGAAGCTCGGAGTCGATGTGAAAATCGGTTGGAATCCCGATTCGTTCGGCTACAACTGGAACATGCCGCAGTTTTACCGGAATGCCGGCATCGATGCATTCATCACACAAAAGATTGGCTGGAATGACACAAATGTTTTTCCCCACCGCGTTTTTTGGTGGGAAGGTCCGGATGGATCCCGGATTCTCACATACTTTCCGTACGACTATGTGAACGACGTCGCGCAGCCGCTCGGGCTGGCCGGATGGATGCGCCAATTTGAGGCGAACACCGGTTATACTAAAATGATGGTGCTGTATGGTGTTGGCGACCACGGCGGAGGTCCAACGAACGAAATGCTCGACCGCATTGAACGCCTGAAACACCTCGATATCTACCCAAAGGTAGAGTACAGCACTGCAACCCAATATCTTGATTGGCTAAAAAAACAGAATCCTGCTGAAATCCCTACCTGGAGAGACGAACTCTATCTTGAATACCACCAGGGTACGTTTACGACGCAGGCAAAGATGAAATCGTTCAATCGACGGAACGAAGCACTTCTTTCGAATGCGGAGAAGTATTCTTCGATTGCGACGATGTTTGGGAAGAAGTACGGCCAGTCAAATCTCGACGCAGCATGGAAGAATCTCCTCTTCAACCAATTTCACGACATACTCCCAGGATCCAGCATTCGTGAAGTCTACATAGACGCAACTGAACGGCACGAGGCGGCGAATGAAACCGCTGCATTCGACCTCAAGAAATCAATCGAAGCAATCGCGTCGAATATCAACACTTCAAAGATGAAGAAGGGAATACCGATCATTGTCTTTAATCCATTATCGTGGGAGCGGTCCGACGTCGCTGGGTTGAAATTGCAGCAGGGAGATCTGAGCGATTATGCGCTCTTCGATGCGCAAGGGAAAGAGATCGCAACACAAATCGTGTACAAGGGTGCTTTGGATCGAGAATTAATATTTATTGCAGAGGGGATTCCCTCTGTTGGTTTTAAGACATTTGAACTAAAGAAACAAAAAACAAAGACAGCGATAGCGGCGCCTGCAAGTTCGGTCTCAGCCATCGAGAATGAATACTTTCGCGTGCTTGTCGGCCAGGATTCCGGTTGGGTGCAGAGCATCGTCGACAAGAGAAATGGAAAAGAAATCTTGAGTGGGAGTGGAAACAAACTCCAGCTCCTGGAGGATAGGCCAAAACAATGGGATGCTTGGAACGTTGGATGGACGGGGCGAGAATATCCGTCGAAATTGCGGCGAATTGAAGTGGTAGAACGCGGGCCGGTGAGAACGGTGCTGCGCGTCGAGCGGGACTGCCTCGGACCGAGTTTCACACGGGACTATCCTACCCACGATTTCCCTAGCTCATTCTTTACCCAGGATATCGTACTGTACAACGGTATCGACCGTATCGATTTTGCGACCGATGTTGATTGGTGGGAAGAGAAGACGATGCTGAAAGTTGCATTCCCCCTCGCGGTTAGCGACACCATGGCAACGTACGAAATCCCGTACGGCTCAATTCAGCGCTCGACACAATTGCGCAGTAGTTGGGAAAAGGCAAAAGTTGAAGTCCCCGCGGCGCGATGGGCGGACATCTCGCAAAAAGAATACGGCGTGAGCTTGCTTAACAGATCAAAGTACGGTTACGACATTAAAGGCAACACAATGCGCTTATCGTTGTTGCGTTCCCCAAAGTGGCCCGATGCGACGGCCGACCGGGGCAAACACTCGATTGAGTACAGCCTTTATCCGCACCCCGGAAACTGGAAAGAAGCAAACACAGTTGCCCGTGGCTACGAGATTAACAATCCGTTGATCGTCGCGCCGACCACCAATCATGCAGGAAAACTACCGGAATCAAGTTCGTTTGCTCGACTCATGCCGGCGAATCTTGTTCTGACGACTATCAAGAAGGCGGAAGATTCAGACGCATGGACTATCCAGTGGTATGACTCAAAGGGAGAGGATTCGGAAGCCATATTGACGTTGCCTCAAGTTCCGAAGCAAGTTGTTTTGACGAATTTCCTGGAGGAAGATGGTCCATCTTTGGCATTTGAGAAGAACGTGGTCAAAGTGCCGACGAAAATGAATTCTGTCGTGACGGTGAAGATAATATTCTAGAATTCCAGAACCGCCAAGACGCCATAACGCCAGAAAGGCAAGAGTGCATTTTTTCTTCCGTGTTTCCGTGCTGATCTACCTTGGAACGCGAGGTTGACTGTTTGAAGCAGGCATCACGCCAAAAAACCATTGCGAACGAGAAAGAATTTCTCTATATTAAATAAAGTTTTGGGGTCGTAGCTCAGTTTGGTTAGAGCGCCTGCCTGTCACGCAGGAAGTCGCGAGTTCGAGTCTCGTCGGCCCCGCTTCCAAAACGACACGACTTAGCGAGCCCGAATGGGCGCAGCTAAGCCGTTTGTCGTTTTGAGAACCCCGACGAAGCGACTTGTCCGCCGCAGTGCAACGGAGGCGGAAGCGTAGTCGGGGTTGGCACCGAATAGAACATTTTTCCAGAATGCCCAAAGAAATTTGGGCATCTCTGTTTGCGGCGTGTTGACATTCCCAGTTGAATTTCCCATGTTCCCGTACACGCGTTTACCCCGGATGCAACGGGTGACCTGCCCCCACAGATAATCCAATGAGGTATATTGGAAGCATTTAAAAGAGTAGTGGTCGAATGAGCAGCAAGAAGCGTCTTGCCGAAGTGCTTATCAAGAACCTGCAGAGGGCAAGGTGCCGCTGACCGTGAGAGAAGATCCCTCAGAGGCAGTTGTCAGCCCTTGAAGAAGTAAAAGCATGAACCATCACCGCAGCGCTATGTCCAGGATATTATCTGCGTTCGTCATTACCACCCTTTTTCATTTATCCCTTCTCTCTTTCAACATTCCCAAGGGAGATGTGCGACAAGTGAGCGGGAATGGACTGAGTAAACATGACTCGCTTGACGGACGCAAGATCCTCTTTGGGTATGCCAATGATGACTTTCTCCTTGAAACTCAGGTTAATAGTCTTCTTGGGACAAAACTTTTTCCTTCACGCGATGATCACATCTCCGGAACTCTTTTTCTTTTCGCACTCTTTTGTGAGAATGGGAAGTCGTATAGGGCTGATATCGTTTATCACACATTGACCGACCGCGCAACGCTTTTTCGGGCTGATCTCCTCGCGCTTGGCGTCACACTTGAAAAAGAAGACCGCCCAATATTGTACGAATTGGGCCTTGGAGCTCATCTTCTGGGCAATCTCGGCGGAGAGTCTCTCCAAAATAACTTTCATAGAATCTTTGGATACAGAAAAGTATTTCTCAACTATGATAACAGTCTTCGGGGAGGGATAAGACTTTCCGGCAGAGCAGAATATCTATTGCGATGCCTGAATGATCAGATCCAAGTGCTACCCTTTTCCTCCGTTCTCTATTCGACTAACTCATTGCTAAACTCGTTTTGCTTCGGTGTGTCTGACTATGTGCGAGTTGGCAACTTTCACTTCGATGGTACTGTCGGTTATGCTTCCCGATACAAGATTGCCCCTCCGCTCGAGCATATTTTTGGCAGTGCAATGTATTATGGGATCTTGGGAGAGACCAATCTCGGTGCAAACTGCAGTTTGGCCTGTTGGATCACGAAAGGCCAGTTCGGGCTAGAAAACGAATATCACTTTGGAATGAATATAGGATGGATAATGGGTGCTGTTCGTCCAACGAGATTGAAAGATGTAGCCTTTCCATAGGTCCCATCGCTGACATTGACATTCCCCTCTGAATTTCGAATATTGCCGAGCAAACATTGACCCCAGCTCCAACGGGGACTCCTATGTGCGGCGAATAAATAGTGCAAGGAACTTAGAAGCCTCTGTTGGCGAAAGCCGGCAGAGGCTTCTTCATTGTAACCAGAGGGCCTCATCATCCCGGTCAAAGATGGAACTACTGCACTGAGGCGCAAAATGAAGAACAAATGCATTTCCAAATTAGGGAGCAATGTTCTCCTCACCGTTATGCTTATCGAAGCTATCCTCAATGCTGGTTGTGAGAAAAGCACGGAACCGCAGAAGCCGCCGGACACAACAAAACCGGCCGCACTCTGTACTCTGTTATCAGTAGAGCAGAATGGACCAACGCTCAATCTTAGCTGCGGTAATTACACTCTTAAGAGAACAAACATCAAGTACGACGAGTACAATGAAATGAAGGCCTTCGATTTTATATATACATGTCCGGGCTCATCAGAGACATATTCCGGTAACATTTACGGCATCACTTGGTCCTGGATGATGGTTATTGCCTTCGATGCGATGATAAATGGAGAGTCCTGTCTTTATCCACCGGGCCGATTACCTGCTGTGGGTTGGGTAAGACAGTCCGCAGGAACATACAATTGCCTGCGTGCGGTATCGCTCGTCGGCGCCAATGTGGAGATCGTCGTAGGAACGCAGGGAATAATACGGCGAACAACTGATGGTGGAGAAACTTGGACAAGTCAATTGAGTGGGACGACGAGTATTCTCGAAGAAGTGTGTTTTACCGACGCCAACACTGGAGTAGTTGTGGGATGGGGGGGGACCATACTCCGCACCACAGTTGGCGGGACAACTTGGTTGGGTCAATCAAGTGGGACTACAAATATTCTGTACAGTGTCTTTTTCACCGATGCCAACACAGGCACTGCGGTAGGCCAAGGTGGGAAAATACTCCGCACGACGAACGGCGGGGCAACATGGACGAATCAATCGAGTGGGACAACGATATGGCTCGGGGCCGTTTGTTTCACGGACGCCAACACAGGCACTGTGGTGGGAGAGAATGGCACAATACTCCGCACGACGAACGGTGGGGCAGCATGGGCGAATCAATCGAGTGGAACGCCGCTATTCCTTAATGGCGTTTTTTTCGTGAATGCCAGCACCGGTGCTGTCGTAGGGACTGACGGTACAATACTCCGTACAACAGATGGCGGAACAACTTGGACTAGCCAGTCAAGTGGTATATGGGAACCTCTATCCGATGTTTGGTTCAGTGGTATTAACGCGGGTACGGCCGTGGGAAGCGGTGGAATTATTCTCCACAAGACGCAGTAGACGTAGATTGGGAGTGTTCCAGAGAGTGCATCAAAGGGTACGACGTGGCCTGGCGTTATTGTCACGCCATACATGTCCAGTGGTGCCTCCGCCGGAAGGCTGCTTCGCGCAGCGGGTATCCCAGTGTATGGTATCTCAGGAATGTTTACGGACATGGATGAGGTTCGCCCCCACGGGAAAGATGAACGCCTTTGTCTGAAGGAATTCTACAAGGGGGTCGAGTTCACTTATAGATTCATTAATGCTCTGATTTCCGGTTCATAAACACTCGAGCTTATGACATCTGTTGATGTAACAAATCGGGTAGAATAATGGCGGGCATTTGGCACAATCAGACATGTCCGTCATTGTCTTTCAACCTGGAATGAAGGAACAACAGGGTTCTGCAAGTCCCCCGTTCGCCCCGCAAGTTTGATGAAGTCGTCCCGACCAGTCGGGAAGTCTCGTCGGCCCCGCTAGTTTGATGAAGTCGTCCCGACTAGTCGGGAAGTCTCGTTTATCCGCCATCTTTTTGGCGGATCAGCCCCACAAGCATTAAGAAGAAGCCGTCCATTTGGGATGGCTTCGCTTTTTTATGGGAGCTGATCGTGCGGGAAGTCGTCCCGACCTATGATCGGGAAGTCTCGTTTACCCGCCATCTTATTGGCGGGTCGGCCCCGCAAAAACAAATCAATCTCGCCATTGTTCCCTCCCGCAAGATCACCAAGACCAGCCTTTTTTAAAATAATTTTTAGCAGACTGTTAGCAATCTGTGCTGGGCAGATCCCACGGTTGTAGTATCAACAAACCTCAGACGAGATTTGATAATTTCATTCGGAGCTCCGGTACCCGGTCTTAAGGTGAATGAACCCCTACTTCCCGGCATCAACGAATAGGGTCAAATACTCGTGGAACGTAAACATCCTGTTTCGCTTTCCGCCAGTCGTCTCTTTCAGGACCCCAAGCTTAACGAAGTCCCGGATGAACACGTTTGCGGTCGCAGGGGTTACATTCAACATCACTCCAACGTCGGCGGCGGTGACCCGTGGCGACTTATACAAATGAGTAATTAATTGCTGCGCCCGTGGAAATTTCGATCCCAGTGTGATTAAACGGTGTGACTCGATATCTTCTCTCAGCGCAAGGATACTCTTAAACGTTGCGATTCCTTGCTTTGATGTCTCTGTTACGGCAACGAGAAAAAATCTGATCCACTGCAACAGGTCATTGGCAGTTCTTGCTCTTGTGAGATTGTCGTAGTACACGGACTTATGTTTTTCAAAGTAGGACGAAAGATACAATATGGGCTTCGACAGGATGTTGTTACTAACAAGGTATAACGTGATTAGAAGCCGGCCAAGCCTTCCGTTTCCATCGAGGAACGGATGGATAGCTTCAAACTGGTAATGCGCGATCGCAATCCTTATTAGATCGGGCAACTGGATCTTATCGTTGTGGAGGAAGTTCTCCAGGTCACTCATGAGTCCGGAGACTTCGGTGTGCTGAGGGGGGATGAAAACGGCGTCCTTGATCGTTGCTCCTCCGATCCAGCTTTGGCTTTTCCTGTATTCACCGGGCAATTTTGCCTTTCCACGTACACCGCTCATCAGGATCTGATGGGTTTCGTTTAGAAGCCGGGTAGAGATGGGGACATCCTTGAGCCTTTTGATAGCATGGTTCATCGCCCTGATGTAGTTCTGAACCTCTTGCCAGTCGTCTCTCTTCTCAACACCGACATCCGCTTTCTTCATTACCACCTCTTCCATCTCTGTTCTTGTTCCTTCAATCCGGCTTGAGGTGGTTGCCTCCTTTACCACATGCATGCGAATGAAAATGTCGATATCCGGAACGTGCGAGGAGAACGCATTGAGTTCTCCCAGTTTGAGATTTGCTTCGGCGAGAAGGGAATTGACCATCGTATCCGACCAGGTCCACTCGGTATTGATTTTGGTTGGAGTGAAACTCTTGTACTGGTATTGTTGGGTATATGTGCCCGCTTTGAAGTTCTCGAGAGTCACGTGTGTGTTATCCTGACTAAAATATGGATTTCCTTATTTTAGGTAATGAGCATAAACTAAAATAAGAATTTTCTTGTTTTAGTCAAGCAAAAAGTAGGAAATAGGAGATGATTCTGGCAAGCGTCGCAGATTCAGTCGCGCAGTGAGTAAGAGATGTTCGACATGTAACAAATATGACAAATAATGCATATATGACATCGGAAACGGTCGTTCGAATTACAAATCAGGGAAATCCCAGTTCTAGCCATTGTGAAAATCCTACCTTGTTGGCAGATTAGTTAGCACCCTTCCAATTAATGCACCCAACCTCCCGAATATGAGACGATACACCTGCGTGGCGACGCAGGAAGTCGTCCCGATCTATGATCGGGAAGTCTCGGGTGCCCGCCATCTTTTTGGCGGGGAAAGAACATCCCCAGACTTCTTTATCGAATAGAATGCCTAAAGAAATTTGGGCATTTCTATATTTGGCGTGATCGGGGCACTGCTTGATTCAGAAGTCGTGTTGACATTCCCTGAAACTAATCCCACATCTGCACAGACACATTGACCCAGCTAATCTCTACAGCGATAATCTCTGCAGCGATTCATAAGTTGTTGCCTTCCAGTTTCCAATTTCCTACCTTGCTGATCAAAATCGCATAACAACAAGGAAAAGTTCTGATTCCAACTTCACCCAAAGGAGGTGTCTTATGAAGAACCGTTCGCTTCTCATGGTTTGTTTCTCAATTCTTCTGACGCTAATAACGATAAGTGAATCGGGAGCTCAGGAAAGGCGATTCAATCTCTCTGAAATGTTAGGCCCTGACACTGCTATCACAATCGGTTCACTCGATAATGGTCTCACCTTCTATATTAAAGAGAATAAGAAGCCGGAGAAGCGTGCTGAACTGCGGCTGGTGGTGAACGCCGGTTCGGTGCTGGAGGACGATGATCAGCAGGGATTGGCCCACTTTGTTGAACATATGGCTTTCAACGGCACAAAGAGTTTTCCCAAACAGGAGATCATCGACTTTCTCGAAAAGTATGGCGTCCGCTTCGGACCGCATCTGAACGCGTACACCAGCTTCGATCAAACGGTCTATATGCTGCAAGTGCCCACAGATTCACCCATGGTTGTGCAAAAGGGTTTCAAAATCCTTCAGGAATGGGCTAACGCCATATCTTTTAACGAGAAGGAAATTGATAAGGAGCGGGGGGTTCTGGTTGAAGAGTGGAGACTTGGTCAGGGTGCCTATGAACGTATATCCAACAAACACTATCCGGTCATATTTCATCAATCTCAATATGCAAAACGCCTCCCGATTGGGAAAAAAGAAGTGCTCGATACTTCCTCATATGAATCGATTCGCCGTTTCTATCGCCAATGGTATCGGCCGAATCTGATGGCGGTTGTCGCCGTCGGCGATTTTAACAAATCCGAGATCGAGAAATTGATCAGGGACGATTTTACTGCACTAAGAAATCCGGACTCAACAAGAGCACGTCCGAAATACACTTTGCCAGACCATCAGGTCTCTCTCGCCTCTGTCGCAACTGATCCTGAAATGAATTTTTCAACTGTTCAGGTTCTCTTTAAACGTAATCTTGAAGAACAAAAAAGTGTGGCTGCGCACCGCCGCTACCTCCTCAATCAAATTTATGACGGAATGCTCAACGCGCGATTGACGGAACGCATGCGCCAATCAGACCCACCCTACGTTTTTGCCTACAGCGGAAACAACCGTTTTGTCGGTGAAAAAGAGGCGTATGTGCTCTATGTCGGCGTGAAGGATAAAGAGATTGCCAGGGGACTTGAAGCTATTCTCACCGAAGCATTCAAAGTAAAACAGCACGGATTCACTGCGACCGAATTGGAACGACAAAAGAAAGAGATTCTTCGAAACATTGAGCAGGCGTACCGGGAGCGGGACAAGACCGAATCACGTTCCTCCGCGGATGAATTTATTCGGAATTTTCTGCAAGATGAAGCGATCCCGGGGGTTGCTGTCGAACGAGATCTGTCCAACTACTTTGTTCCGAATGTTACACTTGCCGAAATCAACAGCCTGGCAGCTATCCGATTAAACGATGGTAATCGTGTCGTGACCGTTTCCTCACCAAAGAAGGATGGGTTTGTTCCTCCGACAGAAAATGAAGTACTCAAAATATTGGAGGAAGCAAGTACCAAAAAAGTTGAGGCATACGTGGACAACATCATCACGAAACCTTTGATCGAGAAAAAACCGAAACCCGGCACGGTTGCCAAGACAAAAGAGATCAAGGAATATTCAATTACAGAATGGACACTTTCGAATGGGGCACGGGTCATTCTTAAGCCTACTGATTTCAAAAATGATGAAATCGTGTTTTCTGCCTATAGCCGGGGAGGAACATCATTGGCTTCAGACAAGGATTTTATCTCGGCAGCGAATGCAGCCGCAACAATCTCTGAAGGAGGCGTAGGGGAATTTGATGCCACAACGCTGAGGAAGCTGCTTGCCGGAAAGATTGTGAGTGTCAACCCGGGTATTAGTGAATTAAGCGAGAACTTCTCAGGAAGCGCCTCTCCAGAAGATCTTGAAACGCTTTTCCAGCTTGTTCACCTCTATTTTACCTCGCCGCGTAAAGATACTGCAGCCACACAAGCGTATCTTGCGAGACAAAAGGCGTTTGTCGAAAACAACAGGCTGAGTCCGGAATCTGCATTCCGGGATACGTTCTATGTCACGACGTCACAGTACCACTTCCGTTCGCGGCCAATGACGGTGAAAATTCTTGATGAATACAACTTTGATCGCGCTATCGCGTTTTATAAAGACCGGTACGCTGATGCAAGTGATTTCATCTTTTTCTTCATTGGAAATTTCGATCTTGTAAAAATGAAGCCGTTTGTAGAACAATATCTTGCCAGCCTGCCAAATCTGAAACGAAAAGAGTCCTGGCGAGATGTGAATCGTATTTCACCAAAGGGCGTGATTGAAAAGGAAGTTCGAAAGGGAATAGATCCAAAGAGCTATGTGTTGATGTCCTTTACCGGATCCTTTGAATGGAACCTCCAGAATCTATTTGATTTTCAGGCTATGACCGAAGTGTTGGACATCAAATTAAGAGAAGTAATTCGAGAAGATAAGAGCGGTACGTATGGAGTTGATGTCAGCGGTTCGCCGTCATTCTTCCCGCGCAAGGAATATTCGATCACTATATGGTTCGGATGTGCACCGGAGCGGGTCAAAGAGTTGACCCAGGCTGTGTTGCAACAGATCGATTCGATCAAGCTGAAGCAACCCGAACAGATCTACATGGATAAAGTCAAGGAGATGACCAGAAGGGAACTGCAAGTTAATAAAAGAGAAAACCGTTGGTGGTTATCAACCCTGAGAAGGTTCTATGCAAATGGAGAAGATTTACCGCCATTGTCTCAGGTTGAAAAGATGATTGAGAATCTTTCCGGAACAGCCATCCAGACGGCAGTCTCACGCTATTTCAATATGAAAAACTATGTCCGTGTAGTTCTTTTCCCGGAAAAAAAGGAATAAGCTATTATTCTTTGACCGGTAAAATTTCTTATTGAACCCGGCGGTAAGCATTTCGATTGCTGGCAAGTGGCATGTATCTCATGCTGTTGAGGTGGTAGATGATAGGAATATGGCGGACATTCGGTACATTCAGGAATGTCCGTCTTTGTCTTTCACCGTGGAATCAAGGAACGACAGGGTTCGCTGAGACCAGTGCTGCGTCTCTGCGTTGATGATGTTCTTCAGGATGCGGAAGCCCAAAAAGCCAAGTGCTATCAAAAGTGTTTATCGTTAAGTTGATTCACAACTCACAGTTTTTATCACCGAGGCGAGTGGTTACCAGTTCGGTTACTGCGAGATGTTTTCTTACAGTATTTGTTTTCCGAAGACTCTGAATCAGACGAAAATTAAGGACTAGGATCGCCTGTCACCCAGGAAGTCGTCCCGAATAGTCGGGAAGTCTGGTTTATCCGCCGCTTACCGTTACTCCATCTCCATCGGCTGCATTTGCTTTGACTACACCATGTATCTAGACACCCATGCTCGCTCCGTATCCGTCGTTGCTGAATGTGTTGTTAGGTACGGCGCTGTTCAGCGTAATTGCGGTGTCAGAGTCCAATTCATTCACCGTCAGTGCATTGAACGTCGTCGCTCCGATTATTGACGCAGCAGCGGTGATTGTCAACACAACGGTTGAAGTTCCTGCAGAAAAGGTGCCGTTGTTCGTCCAATTTCCGAAGAGGACAATATTTGCCGAACCGCCGGCCCACATAACAATCTGCCTTGCCTGCTCGTCGAATGGTTCACGCCGAGCTCCATCATCGGCAGCGTGGCTCCTGCATCAGATGCTATCGAGCGCTGTTCTGTAATGAAACATGGGCCTGCGACGATAGCCATTTTTGAAGTCACCCCTTGCTGCTTTTGTTGATCATAACCCTCTCTTAACCATTCGAAAAATAAAATAGATCGCTGCATTACTTAAAGTACCGGATCACGTATTTTCCGTAAATGTGATGCAGACACGAGATGCCCGGCGTTCAAACAGTTAATTTCGCGATATCCAATCGTTGTTTGGACGAAAACGGACCAGATGAGGTGGTAGCGGCCGCATCAGGATCTGGGGAAAAGGGGCACGGATGTGATCATACATCAGCAGCAACGTTCAAGAAGAACCTCTATAATGGGGTCGTTCTCTAAAACAGATGGTTTCTTCATAATATCGACTGATTCGCAATTCACGGAGAAGGCAGAAATATCCGTCCGCGGTAATTCTAATGAACTCGTTTAAAAGCGCGCGCAAAGTGCGAATTCCGGATCGGGACGGTTTCATCAATTGTTTTCAAAAAAAGTACTTGACTCGAGCAGGAAAATTCGCTAAAATATAAACATTTACATGTCCAATGTAAACGCTTACATATGGCATGTAAACGCTTACAATTATTTTAGAAAATGAGGATAGTCATGTCGTACAGCGACATCCACAGAGAGATTCTTCGCCGCGCCTGATGTAAGCACCTGATAAAAAATTGCTCTACCTAATCAATTTTCTAATAACAACACCTATGGAGGTTTCTATGAGAAATTTTGTGATCAAGATTTCTATCCCTCTCTTTATCGTCATTCTCTGCTTGGGTTTGACGATGAAAGTTCAAGCTCAATTCGACGATCCGGCCTCGGTTACTGCAAAGAACGCAGCTAGTGCCGTGGTACTAGATGGAAAGCTTGATGAAGCGGATTGGGCCACAACCCCAACGTTACTGTTTGGTCCCGGTGCGTTTTTGAA
>JAGVPT010000113.1 GCA_020052095.1 Bacteroidota bacterium
ACGTTCCGACAGTGCTTCGACTCATCCTAAAAAGCAGGATTCGCTCAGCATGACTGTCGGAACGGAGTCGAAGTGTTCCCTTAAGTTGACAGCATTGGGCAGGGGGGTGGTCTCACCTAGGCTGAGTAGTCACTTTCTTGTTTGAATTTTACTCTTTTTGGCTTCTAAAGATTTATTTTGGACAGCTCTGATCTGTCACTTTAATTTTTCCCTTTTCATTTTTAATTTACCTAATGGCTACCCTCTCCCGTCTCATCTCCAAAAGAAACCGTCTTGTCGTCGGCCTCATGTCCGGGACTTCAGTCGATTGTATCGATGCTGCACTGATATCCATCACCGGCTCCGGCACCTCGACGAAGTTCAAGCAACTTGCCTTTGTTTCTCATCCATATCCGAAAGGATTCCGGGAGTACGTTCTCAGGAATTCTCTTCCCGGCTCAGGCAGTGTCGATACCATCTCAACATTGAACATCCTCATCGCTCAATTTTTTGTGGATGCTGTGAAGGCGGTTGCACGCAAAGCCCGGATTCCCTGCGCCAAGATTGACTTGATCGGCTCTCATGGACAGACTATCCATCATCTCCCGACTGCACGACGATTGTTCGGCAAAAGCGTCCGTTCGACGCTGCAAATCGGGGATCCATCAACGATTGCGAAGCTCACGGGGATTATTACCGTCGGAGATTTTCGGACGGGGGACATGGCGCTTGGCGGACAAGGCGCGCCCCTCGTGCCCTATTTCGACTTCCTTGCATTTCGTTTGGCACAGAAGAGCCGCGCACTCCTTAATATTGGCGGAATTGCGAACATCACTCTTCTTCCAAAGAACTGTTCCGTCCGCGACGTACTCGCATTCGACACTGGACCGGGAAACATGATTATCGACGCACTCATGAAAAAATTGTATGGGAAGGAATTTGACGAGAATGGAGTAGTTGCTTCAAAGGGAAGAATTCTCACCAATGTTATCCGTTTTATGCTCGTCCATCCATATCTAAAACAGGAGCCGCCGAAATCGACGGGGCGCGAGGTGTTTGGCAAAATGTTCGTCGACGAAATCCTTCGCCGCACTCGGGGAGCACGCAAACAAGACATCATTGCTACGGTAACAGAGTTTACGCCGCTCGCTATTTATCAACAATATGCCCAGTTTCTTCGAAAACGTTGCCGACTCGACGAATTGATCGTCAGCGGCGGGGGTGCCCACAATGGATATATCATGGAAGCTTTGCGCCGATACTTTACTCCCGCAGAAGTCATGACGAGCGACGATTTAGGAATTTCTTCCGATTCAAAAGAGGCAGTCTGCTTTGCTATTCTTGCAAACGAGACGATCTCCGGTAATCCCTCAAATGTGCCGCGTGTTACCGGCGCAAGAAATCCAACGATTCTTGGAAAAATCTGTTTATGAAAATCACTATTCGCAATGCCAAACTGACTGACGCAAAAACTATTGCCGACTTCAACTATTCAATCGCTGCCGAAACGGAACATATTGTCCTCGACCGCAAGCGTTTGCTCCGCGGGGTGAAAGCTCTGCTTAAAGATGATTCGAAAGGATTTTACATTCTGGCAGAGGTCGGAGGGCGTGTGGCGGGACAGCTTATGATAACGTACGAATGGAGTGACTGGCGCTGTGCGACATTCTGGTGGATTCAAAGCGTCTATGTGTCGAAAGAATTTCGAGGCGCCGGGGTGTTCAAACATCTTTACCGTCACATCAAAAAGCGGGCCAAGAAAAATAAATTGGTTTGCGGACTTCGGTTGTACGTCGAACGAAGCAACTCGCGCGCGCAGCAAACCTACGAGCATCTCGGCATGAGGAAGGCGGACTACAATTTGTACGAGATTGACTTTGTAATAAAGCGGAGCGGAAAATCCAAGAGATGAGATTGTGTCTCCCCATCATTCCATTATTCCATCATTCCAATATTCCATCGCTGAAGAAGAGCACACCCCATTCTCTACTCCTCCCACCTTTTCACAATCGTCATGTTCTGATGATTGCAAATGTCTTGTCCTTCCGGCGTGAAAAGAAAATCTAACCGGTTCTTGTAGGACTCGGTGATACGGCCGCGCACCATCTTTAGTGTTGAGTTCAAGAATCCATTCTGCTCTGTGAATCCTTCACCGAGCAAGGCAATTCCCGACGGCAGCCATCGGGACGGGAACATTCTGTCATATGCGCCGCCGGCCCGGTACGCATCAATTTCTGATTCTAACAATCGCAAGGCGGCTTCTCGTCCCTCAGGTGTGCGGCAAGAAAGATTTTTTTCCTTCAGCCACGCCAACACGGCGTCGCGGTTGGGCACGAGCAATGCAACCGTGTAGGGCGATTGATTATTGTACAACATAATTTGGTCGACAAATCGGGAGTGTCCTGTGATCGTCTCTTCAATTCCTTCAGGGCTGTACTTCTCACCGTCGTTTGCGATGAGAAGGCTTTTATTCCGGCCAAGAACGAACAGAAATCCATCATTGTCGAGATATCCGAGATCGCCGGTATACAACCAGCCATCGCGGACCGTCTCCCGCGTTGCCTTCTCGTTCTTCCAATATCCGGCCATTACATTTTCCCCCTTCACGACGATTTCACCTTGTTGCCCGGTTCTCAGCGCATTTCCCTTCTCGTCGCAGATTTTTATCTCAAGATTTGGCACGAGGCTCCCCGATGAGCCGAGTTTATGTTTCTTCGGAACGTTCGCTGAAATAATTGGGGATGATTCGGAAAGTCCATAGCCCTGAAACATCGGAATGCCGATGGCATAGAAGAAGCGCTGCAATTCAATGTCGAGCAGTGCCCCTCCTCCGATGAAGAACTGAAGTCTTCCGCCAAAATTTTCGCGTATTTTGCTGAAGATGATCTTGTCGAAAAGAAAATACAACGGTTTCTTGAGAAAGCGCATTCCTTTCCCGCGATCCCAGCCGTTTCCATTGTAATCGAAGGCCATCTCGAGTGCTTTCTTGAAAAGTTTCTCGACCTTTGGCCCTTTCTGTTTGATGCCGTTCTCGATATTCTTTCGAAAATTTTTGGCGAGGGTCGGCACACTGAGCAAGAATGCCGGTTTTGTTTCTTTGATGTTGGCGGGAATATTCTTTAATGTTTCCATCGGAGTCTTTCCGGTCTGCACCGACGCCATGCTCGCTCCATTTTTCATTAACGTATAAATTCCGGCCGTGTGGGCAAAACAATGGTCCCACGGCAGAATGAGAAGCGAACAATACTCTTCCGGTATTGGCAGCAACGCCGATGCTTGTTCGACGTTCGCCGTGTAATTGCGATGCGTGAGGATAATTCCTTTAGGGTCCGCTGTTGTACCTGAAGTGTAGCAGATGTTCGCAGGGTCGCTCTCATTTAACGATTGCCAGGCGTGCCTGAAGGAGATCGGATTTTCGACGAGATATTTTCGTCCTTTCTCGAGCAAGTTTTGTAGCGGTATTTCATCCTCACCGTATTTCTTCGCCGGATCAAGCAGGATGATTGTCTCGAGGTCGGGCAAATCCGTCTTAAGCTGTTGAACTTTAGAAGCCTGCGTTCCGGATACAATTGCCATCCTGCAGCCCGAGTGAGCAAGACGGAATTTCAACTCCGACGGTTCATTCAGCTTCACCGAAAGAGGAACGTTGACCGCTCCTGCGTACAAGATTCCAAGTTCACTGATCACCCAGTCGTTGCGGCCCTCGGCGATGAGCGCGATGCGGTCTCCAATCTGAATTCTCATGCTCAACAACCCGGCAGCAAATTGATAGACCGAATCGCGTATCCCACGATATGTCGTTCCCTCGTACTTCTCCCCGCGCTTCTCCCACAATAATATGTTGTTGCCGTATTTTTCGGTGCTTGTTTCGAAGAGTTGCGGGATTGTTCTTTGAGTCATGAAGGCTACCTTGTCTTTTGTCCGTTATCGTGTTGGGTGAAAGTTATAAGTTGTAGGTTATAAGTGATAAGCGATAAGCACGAATTGCAAAAATTAATGGAGATCGATCTCACTCTGAATCATAACTTTTCACTTACCACTTATAACTTACGACTTAATACTCTCTACTTCCTCTACTCGCCCACTGCTGCCCCGCTTCGCCTCGGATCGCTGACACCGATGAGCCGTTTCGACAGTGAATCGTACATCACCGCCTGAACTGCGCCGAAATACGACTTGAACGCGGGCTGGCGTTGCACATCGTGTCCCAGGGATTCCAGTAATCGGAGATTCGTTTCGGGAAAACGATTCTCGACTTCCACATCGCGCTGGTAAAACGTGCTAAAGATGCGAGGCGCGACGACCGCATCATTCAATGCCATCGCGTAGTCGATCAGATTTACAATCACTTGCGTTATCGTTGAAATAATAAGGTCGCCGCCGGGTGTGCCGAGGATATATATCGGCTTTCCATTCCTTGCAATGATTGTTGGAACCAGACTCGTGACGACCCGCTTGTGCGGCTTCAGTCCGTTTGGATGGTGTTCGTCAGGGTTGAAGTTTTGCATCTCGTTGTTCAAAATGAATCCGGTGCCCTCAACGGTGTGCGTTGTTCCGAAGAGACTGCTCAATGTTATTGTCAGCGAGACGGCGTTCCCCTCGGAATCCATGACCGATAGATGTGTCGTATTTTTCTCCTCAGCGACACCGGGAAGAATCTGGGACGGGTGTGCCGCACGCGAAGGCTCGATCGCGAGGAACCGCTTGAACGCAAAGCTCTCGGAAGTGATTTCGTCTGCCTTGATAACGCTGAACTCCGGATCGCCGTTAAATGCCGCCTCGTCTTTGAAGACGCGCTTGAACGTTTCGCTGAGCAGGTGGAGCGAATACTGATCGTGAATTCTGCATTCGGCAAGATTGAAATACTTGAGTATGTTCAACGCTTCGATCAAGTGCATTCCTCCGCACGGCGGCGGCGAAGTAATAATTTCGTAACCGCGATAGTTGCCCACAAGAGGTTGCCGAATAATCGGCGCGTACGCACGCAAGTCCTCTTTTGAAATTAGTCCTCCGTTCTTCTCCGCATCTTTTGCAATGAGGTCGGCGATTTCTCCTCTGTAAAACGCCTCGGTGCCACCGGCTTGAATTTTCCTTAGCGTTTTTCCGTAGTCTGGATTTTTGATGCGCACACCGGCTGCGACGATCATCCCTTTTGGAAAGTAGATCGCGCGTGAGTACTCATCGCGCTCCACATCCTTTCGATGCGCTTCAAGGTTCAGCGATAGCGTGCTGTCGACTTCAAAACCGTTCATCGCATAGTCAATTGACGGCTGCATCAGAACATTGCGGCTGAGCGTTCCAAATTTTTCCCGGGCAAGTTCAAGCCCCGCCACGGCGCCGGGGACGCTGGCTCCTCTTGCTGTTCTGCTCCAGTTGGAGACATTTTTGAAATCCATATTTTCGTACGACGCCATCGATGGAGAGATGCCTTTGAAATCAATGATCGTGTACTTTTTCTCTTTTGCACTATAGATAAGCATCATTCCCTCTCCGCCGATGCCCGAACCGTGCGGTTCGACGACGCCAAGACAATACGCTGTCGCAATTGCAACATCCACCACATTGCCCCCTTTTTTGAATATCTCCAATCCTGCTTTTGCGGCGAGCGGATGAGCAGCAATCATGATCTTTTCACCTGTCGAGACTTTTGTATATTGTGAAAAGCCGCTCGAGATACTCAGCAACGAGCAAAAAAGGAACAGCGCGAGACGAATTCTGGATTTCATGGTGTCAGAAAAGGAAGGGGATGAACATTTTTGTTTTTGTCATATACGAAGCGTACTCCTCACCAAACTTGTGGAGGTTTTCCGACTCTTCCACCCTGGCGGTCGCAAATAGAAAAGTGGCGGCCATAGCCGTTAGCATCACTCCCTGCAGTGAAACATCTTTGAAAAACGATCCCCACGCGAGCAGGATCAGCGAAGCGTACAATGGATGACGTATGTATTTGTACGCCCCAAGCATAACGACTGCGGTTGTGTTTTCAAAATAACCCTTCGGTCTTCCGACGGCGATGAGCAGGTAGAATCCATGGATTGCAAGCCCGAGCGATGCGCAGAGGAGTGCCCATGAAATGATCTGGGCAACCGAGAAGGGGTCACGAAACCATAGATTTCGATTGAGGAGAATTGAAATGAGGATGCACTCAAAAGCAAAAAAGCGGTAAAAGCCATGAGATCGGCCGTCGCGCAGAGAGTGCCACGAGAAAGCAAAGATTCCCGCCGAGGCAATGACGAAGATGACGAGGTTTTTCATAACACCGTTTCTCGCGCCAGCAACTGAAATCGAGTGCTTGCGGGGGAGAACAGAAATTCCCCCGCAGGAGATTAGATCATTCTGCGCCTTGCTTCACGAGAAGAACATGATGAAAGTTCTTCTTAGAGAACCTTCGGCAATTCTCCGAGTCGTTTTACCTCTACGAGGTCGTCGACCCGGAGGGTTCGCTCGAGTGGCATTGTGTGCGTACTACTTACCAGGATCGTCGACCGCCACCGCCTCCTTTATTTCCGCCGTAGCCTCCGCCGCCACCTTTTCTTCCGCCGAACCCACCGCCGCGCTCTTCACGGGGACGAGCTTCATTAACGGTCAATGCGCGCCCTTTGAGATCTTTCCCGTTCAGACCGGCAATCGCAGCTTCCGCTTCGGTTTTCACCGGCATTTCCACAAATCCAAATCCCTTGGACTCACGGGTAAATTTATCCATGATAATGCTGGCGGTTGCAACTTCGCCGAACGCCTGAAACGCTTGCTTCAGGTCATCCTCGCTGGCTTCGCGAGACAGGTTACCTACAAAAATATTCACGGTGTACTCCTTTATGTGATGGTTAGATACAGCACCCTGAATTTCATCTCGCGTCGATTGAGGAAACTCAAGATTCGGTCGATCCGAATTTTATTAGTGTGATTTACTCACGTTACGCACGTTACGCACGTTACGCACAGAATAAAAACCTTGCCACAAAGGCTCCAAGTCACAAAGATTTCGTAAAGAAATCCTCGCCAAGTAATGTTGTTCAGTAAGATTTCTTTCGTTTCTTCGTGCCCTCGTGCCTTTGTGGCAATTTTACTTGCACTTTACGTAAGATCAATGATTTATTAGAACACGCTCACTTTTACGTATTTGCCGGGGTTTTCCCGTAGATCCTTTACCAGCAGATTCAAATTCGATGCAAGGCTATCGATATCGTTGTACAGCTTTTCTTCGTGGACCAGTTTGCCGAGTGTACCGTGTCCCTTTTGAATTTTGCCGAGGACAACATCAAGCGATTGTGTCGTCGATCTAAGATTCTCCGACGCCTGCTGAAGATTGTACGTTACAATCCGGATCGTTGCCATGCTTGTATCAAGGTTTGTCCGCTGCGAAAGGGCAATGGAATCCAGGTTGATGGCAAATTTTGAGAGGTTCTCCGAGAACGCTGCAAAGTTGCCGATCGCGAAATCCAGCCGCTGTCCTTCATCGTGAATGATCCGTTCCAGCTCCGATGAAGACCGGTTGACGTCCGCCAGGATATTCTGAATGTTGCGCCGCGTTTTTTCATCAAACGTCGTATTTACCCGTTCGAGGATGCCCAGGACGTTCGACGAGATCGGCGCGAGGGTCGAGGTCAACTCGGTCAGGTCCGCCTCGTAGGATCCGGTGAGCGTATCGCCATTGTGAAGAACTTCGGATTCTATTCCGGGAGTTATCGCAATGAGCTTGCCCCCCATCAAACTGGAGCTTTTGATGTACGCTTTCGAGTCGACGGGAAACTGCACTTTATTTTGTATTTGAACCGTTACAGCGATAGCGGTGCCGACCAGTTTCAGCTCTTCCACTTTGCCGACGGCAAGCCCGGCAATCGTGATCGGGTTTCCTTCCTGCAGACCGTTCACGTTGTTGTAGAGAATCGTAAGAGTATATTCCCGCTTCTGGAAGTCGACGCCGCGAAGGTAAATGATTCCGCCCACGAAGACAATCACCGCGGCAAAAATCGCCATTCCTAGTTTTACTTCGTTGCTCAGTTTCATGCGCGATTTCCTTCTGTCATTGGTAAAGAGCTGTTGATGTACTTACGCACTTCCTCGTTCTCGCTTTGTTGAATTTCCTCCCGCGTGCCCGTCATCAGCGTTGTTCCGTTTTCGAGTACGGCAAATCGGTCGCCGACAACAAATGCGCTGTGAATGTCGTGCGTTACGACGATCGACGTAATCCCAAGCTTTGTTCGCATGTCTTTAATCAGAAGGTTGATGCCGTCTGCTGTTTCCATGTCGAGGCCCGTTGTCGGTTCGTCGTACAACACGTACCGCGGCGTCAGTGCAACCGCCCGCGCGAGCCCCACGCGCTTTTTCATTCCGCCGCTGAGCGACGAGGGCATGACCTCAGCGACATTATCGAGTCCGACAATATGCAGAGCAAACTCAATGCTTTCGTTGATCTCCTTTTCCGTCCAGCCGGTGTGGCGCCGGAGGGAGAGCGCGATGTTTTCTCCAACCGTCATGGAGTCGAACAGCGCCGCTCCCTGAAACAGAAACCCAAACTTGAATCGCATCGCCCGCAGTTCCTTGTAATTCATTTTCGTGACGTCTTTACTGTCCACCTCGATGGAACCTGAGTCGGGCTTCACCAGGCCGATGATCATCTTCAGAAGCACGCTTTTCCCTCCGCCACTGCGTCCCAAAACTACAGTCGTCTCCTTGTCGCGCACGTCAAACGAAATGCCCCGAAGGACCTGCTTCTCTCCAAATCGTTTCCAGATGTTTTGAATGCGAATCAAGAGGCTGAGCCCGGGATTAAGAATGAGGCTAGAGACTTGCACGAAAACCAAGTATTGCCACTGCCAAAGGCATCACTTTGTGAAAAGTCATTAAGGCATGAAGAAGAATATTTCGATTTTGTTACCTTTTGCGAACCTTCGTGACTTTGCGTCTTCGTGGCACCGCTTTTCGACCGGACTTCTAGGGGTGTCGTAATTGCTCTGATGTGGGATGTAGCCTCCGAAGGCAGGGCTCCTCCAATAACGCTATTGATAAGCAACTGTTTCATAAAAGAATGGATGCCAGGATGAAATCCATCACCACGACGGCCAGGCAGGTAAGCACGACTGTTCCCATTGTCGCCTTTCCCACTCCTTCCGATCCCCCTTCAACATAATATCCTTGATAGCATGCGACCGATGTGATTGTGAAACCAAAGAAATTTGCCTTGATAATTCCAAAGATCGCATCTTTTGTTTCAAATGAACTTTTCATTCCGTTGATGAATGCCTCCGCGGGAATGTTCGCAACCGCCACCGAGCCGATAAGTCCGCCGATGATTGCAACAAGGTCACCGAAGATGATCAGGACAGGGAACATCAGCATCCCGCTCAATACGCGGGGCGTGATGAGGAATGAAATCGAATCGAAGGCGAGCGCTTCGAGCGCGTCGATCTGTTCCGTCACGCGCATTGTCCCAAGTTCCGCGGTGATCGTGGCTCCCACCTTTCCTGCGAGCACGAGCGCGGTCAGCAATGGAGTCAATTCCAGCAGCACTGATTTCACGACAAGGCTTCCAACGACTGCCCGCGGAATCCAATCGTACAACTGATAGGCCGACTGCACCGCCGTTACCATGCCGACGAAAGCGCTGACGAAGACGACGATCGGAATGGAATCGTTTCCAATCATCACCATTTGCTGATATATATTCCTGGAATACTCTTTCGCGTTGTGAACGTTGCGGAGCATCCACCACATCAGGGAACAATATCGGGCGAGATGTTCGAAGAATGCGCTGCTGCGTTCCCCGATGATAGCAAAGAATGTAAGGGGGTGGTTTTGAACGTTTCCGGTGTATGTTTCCGCCATGCGCGGGGCTATCGAAAATAACAAACTGTAGTTGGAAGGTCTCTGATGCTGCGGTTAATATTGAAAAATGCGCCGTGAAAATCAAGGTAACATCTAAGAACGGCGAAGCGGTGGTTGTTGTAGAACAATCACCGCCTCGCTATTTTCTTCAAATCGTCGTTATGCCTTCTCCTGAAACGTGTACGAACTGACTCGAATATCAAAAGTTTGTCCGTTTTTGTAATTGCTCTCGTGCGGACCAGGGATCGGTTGAACTACTTCGACTGTCGCCCAACACCCCATAACATTCTTTATGCGAGCCTCGTAGAGCGGTATTCCGTTAAGCAGGCATTGGTAATGTTTGCCTGGCGTCGGAGCTTCCGCCACTCTATGTATATGGTTAGATTTTTCTATCATTCAAGTGCCGATGTTCTTCAATGAGAACAATTTGCTTCAATGAGCACGAAGGATCTTCGCGTGTGCATCCAGCTAAAGTCAGGAACATCTTGCCCAGGAGTTCCTTCGTGCACCGTTTTCAGGAAGATGTAGGACATCTTGCTCAAAAAAATCGCAGCTGCTTAAAAAATTTTTCTGGGTCAATTACCAAGATGTCCTACATCTCGCTAAAGCGTACCACTACCGAAATTTTTATGTCGCCGGCATCTTCGGTGTTTTCTTCATTCTCCGGTACAGAAGAAGGAGGACGAGAAGAACAACCGCCGCGATTACGATATACAAGGTTGTACGCGGAGGTTCCACGGCCGACCGCCATGCATCTACTTTGCTTTTCATCTCAGCAAACTGCGCTTCTGTCACCATGTTGTTGTCGCGCAAGAGCGGCATCCATGTTGTCGTGATGTCGGCATTCCACACGCTGTCGACGAATACGGAATAGACCTGGAAGCGTACGGCTTCTGTCCGCTGATTGGCATTTTGAATTTCCTCGTCGGCAAAGCTGATGACGTTAGCGACAAAATCGTTGCCGTTGTTGAAAGGCCGAACCGTCAAATTATGTTTCGTAAATAGTTCGTTGAGCGATTTCCACAACGCCGCATCGACTTTCGTTCCCCACGTCGCCAACATAGTATCGATTGTCGATAGTTCTTTGGCGCGGTTCTTTTGCGCAACGTAAATACCTGCCAGTTTCGGGCCGAGCCCCTTCCATTGCGATGCGAATTTTTTCTGCTCGCCGATTAACGCCGAGAGATCTTTGCCGGAAAGCGCCGTCGATTCAAGAAACAGCACATTGTCCACAATGGATTTCTTGACGTTGTCAATGACGTTGTTGCGTTCAAAATGCGAAGCGACTTTTTGCTTCTCGACATCCTTCAACGCATCAACATTCTTGTCGTACTGCATGAAGATGCTGTCGACCATCGCAAATATCATCTTGTCGCGGTCACGGATATTTGACTGGAGTTTTGTTACGAGCGCATTCAACGAGTCGACCGCTTTTTGGTCTAGTGCTTTCGACGCACGCAGGGACTGGATTTCTTTGAGCAGCGTACCATTTTCGTTGCTCAGCTTTTCTACTTGCGCGGATAGTTCTTTCACTTGTAATTCGAGCGCCGCGATCTTTGCAACCGCATCTTGTATGATTCCCAGTTTCGTTTGCGCGTAGGCAAGCTGTCCGTGAACCATTTCCAGCTTCTTTTGGAAGTCGTCCGGATAGAGCGTCTTGTCGAGCAGGGCCTTATGCGGGGCGAACTCTTTTTCCAAGGCGTCGATGTTCACGCTGATCGCAGCGCATTCTTGGACCGTCTGAGCGGTTTCGATCGCCTTCGCGAGCGCCTTATATTGTTTACTAAAGCTCTGTGCAATCTCGTAGTCCGACTGCTCTTGCGCGAAGGAGATCGCGCACATCGCCAATACCATCGCCACCACTATAGAAGTTCGTCGTATGGTTTTCATTTTTGACCTCCCTGTTGAATACCGCCCCTCGACAGAAGCAGTGGTTTCTCTTTTCCATTGAGAAGTTGAATGTATGGCGGGCGCTGGTTAAACGCCGGCGATGCTATGCCCGCTTCGGAAATCAATATTTTCCTTTCCAATTTCAGTTTCCCTTCATCCGAAGCGAAGACGTAGACGTTCTTGAACTTCGGCGCGGTGATGTAGTAGTAACCGCTCGCGTCGCGGATAATCCGAAGCTCGATGCCGCTCACGTGAACCGAGTCGGCTGTTTCATCGAACAACAGCGGTTTCACGTTAAATGTCATGTTGTAGCGAGTTTCGTCGACCATCCCTTTTGCGTCAACGGTGAGAACGCTCTCTACGGGCCACTGGTAATGCACCGGCGATAGCGTCAAGGACGAACAGCCGGAGACAATCACGCAGCAGATAAACCAAGACAGAACGGAAAAAGTTTTCATGCTGGCTCCTTACCTAGTTGAAAAATGTTTGTGAAGTTTGGCGTTGGGGGTGATAGCTTATCTCGGATCAATGTAGCGAAGCGCGTTCTCAGAAGCAAGACGACAACGCCGGCAGAGTGATGCGCCACAATTGTGGACTACTTTTTCTTTCCTTTGGCCTTTGTCATCGATTTTGTATTGCTTGCTGATGCTTTTTGTTTTACCGATTTTACTGCAAACAATGACTCTTGCTTAACTTTTCCGCCCTTCCCGTTGGAGTCGGGTGAAGCCGGTTTTTCCTCGCTCTCTGAAGAAGAGTCCTCCTCATCATCCTCCGGCGTTACGACAGCAACGGCGGCGATGTGGTCTCCTTCATCCAGCCGGATGAGGCGCACGCCTTGTGTATTCCTGCCGCTCACACGGATCTCGGTCGCGTCTTGCCGGATCACCATTCCCTGCGACGTTACGACGACAATGTCGTCGGTCTCCAACACTTCCTTTATCGCGATCATTTTGCCGGTTTTGTCGGTAGCTTTCACCGTGTAGATTCCCTTGCCGCCTCGATGGCTTACGCGGTACTCGGTCACTTCAGATCGTTTGCCGTAGCCGTTTTCCGTTGCAACCAGAATCGTCGTCGTTGTCCGTTTCAGTGTAACGGCGCCAATGACTTTGTCTCCCTTTTCAAGGCGGATTGCGCGAACGCCGGCCGCGGTGCGTCCCATTTCACGCACTTCGTCCTCATGGAAACGGATTGACAATCCCTCGTGTGTTCCGATGATGATGTCGCTCGTCCCGTCCGTGAGTTTGACGTCCTGTAAGAGATCTTTTTTCTTCAAAGATATCGCGGCGATGCCGTTCTTGCGCGGGTTGCTGAATTCGGCAAGAGAAGTCTTTTTCACCAAGCCCTGCTCGGTCACCATCAGCACAAAGTTCTTATCATTGAAATCCTTTACGCTTAAAAATGCCGTGATATTTTCGGACAGATCTTTCGAGATGAGATTGACGATTGACTTCCCTTTGGCCGTACGTCCTCCTTCGGGAATCTCGAATACCTTGAGCCAATAGCATTGCCCTTGATCCGTGAAGAAGAGGATGTAATTGTGCGTGCTGGCAATGAACATGTGCTCGACAAAATCGTCCTCGCGCGATGCCGCGCCGGTGACGCCCTTGCCGCCGCGCGATTGCCGGCGGTACCCGCTTACCGGAAATCGTTTGATGAAGCCGCTATGGCTGATCGTGAGAACGACTTCTTCTTGCGCTATCATGTCTTCTATGCGGAATTCTTCAAAGTCGTACACGATCTCCGTACGCCGCGGGTCGGCAAATTTTTCTCTGATGGCGAGCAGCTCATCTTGGATGATCTGCATCTGCAACTGTTTGCTTGCGAGAATGGCCTTCAATTTTGTGATGAGCTTAATGATCTCGCGGTACTCGTCTTCAACTTTCTTGCGCTCCAGGCCGGTCAACTTCTGCAAGCGCATGTCGAGGATTGCTTTGGCTTGAATCTCCGACAGTTTGAATTTCTTCATCAGGCCGGTTTTTGCCGCTTCGACATCCTTCGATGCTTTTATCAGTTTGATGATCGCGTCGATGTTGTCGAGAGCGATGATGTACCCTTCGAGAATATGCGCTCTTGCTTCTGCGGCATCAAGATCGAATTTCGTCCTTCGCACAATCACTTCGTTGCGATGAACGATGTAGTGATGAATCATTTCCCGCAGCGTCAACACCTTCGGCCGCCCCTCGACCAACGCGAGCATAATCACACCGAACGTCGTCTGCATCTGCGTGTGCTTGTAGAGATTATTGAGGATGATGCCTGCATTGGTGTCGCGCTTCAGGTCTATTACAACACGCAGACCGTCACGGTCAGACTCATCGCGAATGTCGGCAATGTCCTCGATTTTTTTCTCGCGCATCAACTCAGCTATTTTCTCAATCAACGACGACTTGTTGACCTGGTAGGGAATTTCTGAAATGATGATGCTTTGGCGGTCGTTTTTCCCGGTTTCGATTTTCGCTTTGGCTCGGACGATAATCCTGCCTCGCCCGGTTGTGTATGCCTCTTTCACTCCTTCATATCCGTAGATGAGCCCGCCGGTGGGGAAATCGGGCGCCTTCACAATTTTCATCAATTTCTGATTGTCGATGTCCGGTTCTTTGATCATCGCGATGCAGCCATCGATCACTTCGCCAAGGTTGTGGGGCGGGATATTGGTCGCCATGCCAACGGCGATACCGCTTGAACCATTGACAAGAAGATTCGGAATTTGAGCGGGAAGAACGGAGGGTTCCTGGAGCGTGTCATCGAAGTTCGGCGTGAAGTTAACGGTATTCTTTTCCAGGTCGCGCAGCATTTCTTCTGCCATGCGGGAGAGCCGCACTTCGGTGTACCGCATCGCTGCGGGAGAATCGCCGTCGACCGAACCGAAATTTCCCTGGCCGTCCACGAGCATGTAGCGCATCGAAAAATCCTGCGCCATGCGGACGATGGTGTCGTACACTGCCGAGTCGCCGTGGGGGTGGTACTTGCCGAGCACTTCTCCGACCACGCGTGCGCTCTTCTTGTACGAACGGTTTGCCGCCAGGCCGAGCTCATTCATGCCGAACAACACGCGCCGATGCACCGGCTTCAACCCGTCGCGCACATCGGGAAGGGCGCGCGCAACGATGACCGACATCGAATAATCGATGTACGATCCGCGCATTTCATCTTCAATGTCAACGGGGACAATCTTTTCGTTCGATGTTGCCATGCCGTGGTATCTTTCCGCGTTATTATTTACAAACCGAGTTTATTCAAAACATAATCGACTTTTCCCCGGATCCCCAATCCATAGCCGTAGCGAGACGAGGTCCCGCGTCCGAAATGTTGGATATACCTTTCTACCGGGAAACTCTTGAGCACGTAGCCTTGCCGTTGAGCGGCAGCAAAATTTCGCAGCGTTGGTATCCCCCGATGTTCAAAGGGGGGAAAATTGTGATACAATTTTCGCCGCAGCATCATATAGGGTGAAAGAACAATTGATGTACCTTCGCCCGAGTGAAATCCCCGCCTATTGACGGTATCGATGCGTCCTACGGCATAGACTTTGTCAGAAGCGAACTCGGCAATCATTTTTTCCAGAAATCCACCTTGTCTGGTCTCTGTATCGCTGTCGAGAAAAAAAACAAAATCCTGTTCTACGGCCGTCATCGCCTCGTGCATAGCGGGTCCATGAAAAATATTCCTTTTAAGGAACGCCGTCCGCGTGGATGTTGGATGGTCAGCAGCAAGCTTCGCTATTGTGGTGCTCGAGCGATCGTTCGAGCCGTTATCATTGATAAGCAGCGAAACAGCGGGATAGAATTTTCGAAATGACTTGACCGCTGTCTCGAGTAAATCCGGCGTCTGGTAATTCACGATAACGACACAGACATTCTCAGACATCCAAATTTCTCACGTATTTTGCATTCTTCTCGATGAACGCGCGCCGCGGTTCCACTTCATCTCCCATCAAAATAGAGAATGTTCTATCGGCATCGGCGGCGTTTTCAATTGTCACTTGCAAGATGGTACGCGTTTCCGGGTTCATCGTCGTCGACCAGAGCTGCTCCGGATTCATTTCGCCTAATCCTTTGAATCGTGAGATCACTGATCCGTTTTTCGGGACTACTCCTTCTTCCACGATCTCTATTACTTCTTCCTCCTCGTGCGCACTTTTCTTTTCGCTCTTCAAGCGCTTGAGTATCTCATCGCGCTCTTCCTCATCGAATGCGTAAAACTCCTGCTTTCCCTTTTTGATTTTGTACAGCGGCGGCTGGGCTATATACACGTGCCCGAGTTCGATCAGCTGCTTCATATAGCGGAAGAAGAGCGTGAGCAGAAGTGTCCGGATGTGCGAGCCGTCGACATCCGCGTCGCACATAAGGATGATTTTGCTGTAGCGAATCTTTGCCGGGTCAAAATCGTCGCCGACGCCGGCGCCTATTGCGGTAAAGATGTTGCGAATTTCTTCATTCTCCAGAATCTTGTGGAGGCGGGCTTTTTCAACGTTAAGGATTTTTCCTTTGAGGGGAAGAATTGCCTGAAATCGTCTGTCGCGCCCTTGTTTTGCGCTTCCGCCCGCGGAATCTCCTTCCACGAGGTACAGCTCGCAATGTTCCGGGTCGTTGATGGAACAGTCGGCAAGTTTTCCGGGAAGTCCGCCGCCGTCGAGGGCGTTCTTGCGGCGGGTTAGGTCGCGGGCTTTACGCGACGCTTCACGCGCTTCTGCGGCACGGAGACTCTTCTCAATAATTCTCTTTGCATCGCCGGGATTTTGTTCAAGCCAATTCCCAAGTTCCTGCCCGACGACCGACTCGACGATGCTCTTAACTTCGCTGTTGCCCAGCTTTGTTTTCGTCTGACCTTCAAATTGCGGCTCGGGCACCTTTATGCTGATAACCGCGGTAAGCCCTTCGCGGAAATCATCCCCCGTCAATGTTATCTTGTCTTCTTTGACGAGATTATTTTTGTACCCATAGTTGTTCAACGTGCGCGTCAGCGCAGTGCGAAATCCGACGAGATGTGTCCCACCCTCGTGCGTGTTGATATTATTGACGTACGAAAAAACATTTTCGGAATACTGGTCGTTGTACTGGAACGATACTTCAACTTCGACCATCCGTCCGTTCTCGTCCTTGTCCGCTCCTTTCGCATATACCGGCTTTTTTATAACGGAAGGGCGGGTTGCGTCGATGTATTGCACGAACTCAACGATGCCGCCTACGAAATGAAATCGATCGGTCTGTTCCTGATTTGCGCGAAGATCGGTGATCTCCAGCGACACTTCTTTGTTGAGAAAGGCAAGCTCGCGTAATCGTTCGGCGATAGTTTCAAACTTGAAGGCTCGGTTCTTGAAGATCGTTCCATCCGGCATGAACGTGATCTTCGTTTCCGTTTGTCCCTTCTCCGCTTTGCCGATCACTTTCACAGTCTCGACCGGGTCCCCTCTTTTGTATTTCTGAAAAGAGATTTTTCCATCGCGGCGAACTTCTACTTCGAGCCACTCGCTCAGGGCGTTCACGACCGAAACTCCGACACCGTGCAAGCCCCCGGAAACCTTGTACGTATTCTTATCAAACTTTCCGCCGGCATGGAGAACCGTCATCACCACTTCAAGAGCCGAGCGTTTTTCGTCCGCAATAATGCCTGTCGGTATCCCGCGACCGTCGTCGATGACCGTGACGCTGCCATCCTTGTTGATCTTCACCTCTATATTCTTGCAGTACCCCGCAAGCGCTTCGTCGATCGAATTGTCGACTACTTCGTACACCAGGTGATGAAGGCCTCGGGCGCTCACGTCGCCGATGTACATCGCGGGGCGGCGCCGAACAGCTTCCAATCCTTTCAGGACTGTAATATCATCGGCAGTATAGTCGCCGTTGGATTTTTTTGCTTTTGATTTAGAAGTAACTTCTGCCACGTAGTGTACCGTCTGATTGTTTATCGAAACCGAATATCTTTGATCGCATCTGAGTTCATCGCGGTGTGTATCTTATCGAGAATTTCACTTTTGCGGAACGTTAATTCCGTTCTCCATGGCGCCGCTGTCACCTTGACGACGAGAACATTCTTTTCAATTTTATCGATGCTCGTGACGCTCGCGATTTGCGCACCGACGATCGATCCCCACACATCGACGATATCGTATTGCTTCAGTTTGGTATGGATCCCAAGCTGACGGACCAGAGCGTCGATGACGCTCCCAAGTGATTGCGGGGATCCTTGTGTCATGCCGCTGCCTCGTGATCGTGCTGGACTGCCGCGCCGTTGTGAATAGTGAACCTTCTCCGGCCATCATCCCAATGAATCGTCTCGTGAAATACATGCTCGCTTGTTGTCGTGATAAATGTCTGTCCCAGCGATTCAATGAGGGCGATCAGTTTCTGCGAGCGTGTACCGTCGAGTTCCGTGAAAACATCATCCAGCAAGACAACCGGCGTCTCAGCACAGCGCTCTTTCAGATAAAAGAACTCCGCAACTTTGAGAGCAACGAGAAAGGTCTTGTGCTGGCCCTGCGAAGCGTACGCCCGTAACTGCAAACCATTCAACGAGAAAGCGACTTCGTCTCTGTGGGGACCTACAAGCGTTGAGCCAATCCTAAGCTCGTCGCGCTTCTTTTCCTCGAGTTTAGCTTTGAATCGCTCCCCCACAACGTCGGGCGAATCGTGCGGGGCTGTTTCAACGTTTGGAACATACTCGACCTGAGGGGTCTCCAATTCGTGTGCGATTGCCGCGTACGCCCGCATGATGTATGGTGCGAACTCCTCGAAAAACCGGACGCGCTTCAGCAGCACTTTCGATCCGTGAAGAACGAGCGTTTCGTTCCACGGTTCAAGCAACGCAGAACTGCCGCCGTTTCTGCTAATGTCCGAGAGAATTTTGTTCCGCTGGCGGAGCGCCTTTCTGTATTCGAGAACATCTTCCACATACACTCTGCTCGATTGCGCAACGACCAGATCCATGAATCGTCTTCGGTCCGACGGCGTGCCGAATGTGATGTTGCTGTTTTCCGGTGACAACACGACAATTGGAAACTGGCCGATAACGGAAGAGAATGTCGCCGGCTCTTTCCCGTCGATAAATACCTTTTTATGATTCGTCTGGGATTCGTACACGATGCGAACGTCGTGCTCGACGCCGACGTCGGAGAGAAGTGTGCCCCTCAGTTCAAAAAAATCTTTTCCCTGCTGCAACACTATTGCATCGGAGCTTGCGTAGAAACTTTTCGTGAGACAAAGAAACGAGAGGGCTTCCAGTATATTGGTCTTTCCGTGTCCATTGTCCCCTAACAACGCATTTGTTGTCATCCCAAAATCCAACTCCGTGCAGTCATGGTTCCGGAACTGGCGAAGTTGTGCACGCACTATTTTCATACCGTATGTGCGGTCCTTCTAATTGTTCAATCTCACTGGCATGATAAGCATGAGCACGTCTTCCTTTTCCCGCTGCGGCCGCGGAGAAACAATTCCTGCCCGCGTCGGTGTGCTGAATTTGAAGACTGCTTCATCGGCTTCAAGATGCGTTAAGACATCGACAACGTAACTCGAGTTGAATCCTATTTCCATTTCTTCCGACGAATACTCGCACGGAATCGTTTCGCGCGCCTCGCTTCCGAAATCGACGTCTTCGGCGGCGATCGTTAACTCGTTCTTCCTAATCGAGAGACGGATCTGGTGCGTTGTCGAGCTTGAATAGAGCGATACGCGCCGGACAGAGGCGAGCATTTGATCCCTGCTGACGGCAAGCGCTTTATCGTTGTCCAGTGGAATGACCGTTTCGTAATTCGGATAATTCTCTTCGATCAAGCGCGAGATGAGCGTTGTGCCGTCGAATTGGAACAAGATGTGCGATTCGTTGACAAGAATTTTGCTCTTGCCGTCTTCGGCGAGCTTTGCAACGAGCGCCAGCGCTTTCGAGGGGATGACAATTTCTTTCTTGAACTTCGGGGATGAGAATGACCGGTTGATCGTGCGAACGAGGCGATGCCCGTCTGTCGCGACCGCACGAATTTCCGAATCCTTGAGCTGAAAAAGAACACCCATCATCGCCGGTCGCAATTCATCGGTGCTGACTGCAAAGGATGTCTTCCCGATCAAATGACGGAGCATCTCCGCCTCGATCGCAATTTCGTTCTCGCCTTTGAACTGCGGCACGGTCGGAAATTCTTCGCTCGACTCTCCGGTAAGCGAATATTCTCCATTTTCGGTTGCCATCTTTATTTTGTTGTTCTCCGTATCAATTGTGAACACTACCTGAACGTCGGGCAGCGCGCGAATGGTATCGACGATCCTCTTCGCGGGTATCGCAATCACGCCATCCTCCATCCCTTTCACATTCACGGCAACGGTCATGGAGATTTCCAAATCGGTGGCAGTGATTTTCAGGACATTTTTCGCGACATCAAAAAAAAGATTTTCAAGGATAGGGAGTGTTGACCGCGTTGGGACGACACCAATGGTTTTAGAGAGAGCTTTCTGTAATTCACTGCTGGTGACGGAAAATTTCATGGTCATCTCCTTGAAAGGCTGCTGCGGGGTAGTGAGTTTCTACACAGAAATATACCAAATTAATGGACGATATTCAAGGAAAGAACAGCACGAGTTTACCTATTTGATTTCCATAAATCTAAGGCGTTAACAAAAGCACACGCCATTTGCAGGGCTTCTTGGACTCTGTAATAGATGAACGCTGCA
>JAGVPT010000123.1 GCA_020052095.1 Bacteroidota bacterium
AAAATGAAAACGTAAAACAGTTTTTACAGAAATATTCTTCCCGATTTAATCAATTTCTTGAAATCGGGAGGTGCATCAAGGCTAAAAAATGCTTAAGAACAAAACTTTTATCCGCAGCTTTTTAGAGCGGACTCATGAATTATTAGGACTCAATAAGCATGGCACAACAGAACTCATTCGATATCGTCTCCGAAGTGAACATGCAGGAAGTCGACAACGCTCTCAATCAGGCGCGGAAAGAGGTTGCACAGCGTTACGATTTGAAAGATGCGAAATCGGCGATCGACTTCGACCAGAAGGAAAAGGTCGTGACTGTCAGCTCGCTCAATGAATTTACACTGAAAAGCGTGATCGACGTCCTCCAAAACAAATTTGTGAAACGGGGTATTCATCTCAAATCGCTGAGGTACAGCCCGGTGGAAGCCGCCCTCGGCGGAACCGCGCGGCAAAAGATTACGCTTCAAGTCGGCATTGATAAAGAAAACGCGAAAACGCTTGTCAAGATCATCAAAGACTCGAAGTTGAAGGTGCAGGCGCAAATCATGGAGGAGCAAATACGCGTCGCGAGCAAAGACCGCGACGAGCTGCAATCCGTGATTGCAATACTGAAGGCGCTCGATTTTTCACTTCCACTTCAATTCACGAATTATCGCCCATGACCATCAACACCTTTCGGCATGCACTTTTATTTGTGGCAATCCTGTCCGTGCTGAACAGTTCCTTCCTTTCCGCCCAGCGCCGGGACAGCTCATACATCATCGTCACGAAAAGCCCCGGGATGTCCAAATACGTCGACGCTGCGACGATCGATGCCGTGCGATATATTTCGCTCCCCGACTTCGTGCGCATGTTCGGTCTGAACTACTTCTGCAACACCGTGACAAAGAAGATGGAGATAAAGCTCAGCAGGGCTCAAATGAAAGTGGCAGGTGAGAATCCGTTTATCGTGATAACGGATTATGCGACGCGGAAGCAAACGACCCTCCAGCTCCCTCTCTCTGTACGCACGTTCGACGATACATTGTATGCACCGCTGATGTACTTCCTTCCAATATTCAATTCGATGTCACGCACAGCGCTTGCCATTGATACAACGCGAGAGTCGGCTCTGATCGATTCGTTCAAGGTATCGAAAATCTTCGACATTTCTGCGGTTACCGTCGAAGGGAAGAAGAATGGGTATCTCATCCGGATCCATTCCAGAAAGGAATTGAACGATGTCGACCGCTTCATGCGCAACAACGATTGGCTGTACGTCACACTGCCGGGCGCACGAGCCGATACGGCAGCGCTGAACATGGTCGAGCCGAACGAAATCTTCGAGCAGATGATCGCCGTTCAGTCGCCGACGTCTACGCAGCTTTCGTTCAAACTTCACAAGAAAGTAGACTCATCCGAGATCGTGCAGGATGCAACGAGCGACGACATCCTTATTTCACTCCGTACCGTCGCGCCTCCAACAAAAAGAGAACTGGCTGCGGAACGTCGCCGGAGAGAGAAAGAAATAAAAGACGCTGAGCAGAAACGTCTGGAGGAAGCTCAAAAGCGGCAGGAATTTCTTCAGACTCAATTGGACGCGCAGCGGAAAAAATGGGAACTCGACGTTGTCGTGATCGATGCCGGCCACGGCGGGAACGATCCCGGCACGCTCGGCACTATCGGCACACGTGAGAAAGACATCACGCTCGGGATCGCACTGAAACTGGGAAAATTGATTGACCGTAATCTTCCCGATGTCAAGATCGTCTACACACGGAAGACCGACCGCTTTATTGAATTATACCGTCGTGGGCAAATCGCGAACGAGAATGAGGGGAAGCTGTTCATCAGCATTCACTGTAATTCATTGGAACGCAAGCCTTCGCCGACGAACGGATTTGAAATCTACCTGCTGCGACCCGGCAAAACAGAAGACGCGCTAAAGATTGCAGAGAAAGAAAATGCGGTTGTCAGGTTGGAAAAGGATTATCAGAATCGGTACCAGGAGGTGACGGAGGAGAATTTCATCCTCCTCACCATGGCACAGAGCGCTTACGTCCGCCACAGCGAGCAGTTCGCCTCGTACCTCCAGGAAGAAATGGACAAGAGATTGTCCTCCGACAGTCATGGCGTGAAGCAAGCGGGTTTCTACGTTCTCATCGGCGCTTCGATGCCGAATGTGTTGATCGAAGCGGGCTACCTTTCTAATCGAAAAGACGAAATGTTTCTGCGCAGCCCCAGCGGACAACAGGTGGTAGCGGAGTCCATACTTAGTGCATTGCGGTTGTACAAAGCGGCATATGAAAAAACGTTGCGGGAAGGAAGTTGAAGCTCGCCTATCCATGAATGAAGTGCGACTCACGTCGAACGTGGGTCGCACTTTTTCGTACTCATTTCATCCCCAAAATTTTCCGGTCGTGGCAATTTGCTTTAGCAGCGGACAAACACGGTAGCGCTCCTCCCCCAGGTCGTTCTGTAGTGCGGTTAACACTGCATAGACTTGGTTGAACCCTATCTTCTCTCCCCATTCAATCGGTCCCGCCGGATAACTTGTTCCCAACTTCATCGCAGTGTCGATGTCCTTCGGCGATGCGACGTCCTGTTGAATCGCGAACATCGCTTCATTGATGATCTGGCAAAGAATCCTCGGCAGCACCAATCCCACCCTATCCTGCACGATTGCTGATTCCTTCTTTATCGAATTGAAAAATTTTCGGACGACCTCAACAGTTGATTCAATGGTATGAATCGAAGGCGCTACTTCGACGACGCCATTCTGAAGAAACGTCGGCAACGCAGCAATGCCGACAAGGCGATGCTTCATTGCAATCCACTCCGATTGATCCAGGACGGAGAGATTCACCGACGAGGTGACGATTGCGGTTGTCGCGGGTAGAGCTTTGTCCATCGCGACAATATTCTCTTTCTTCCGGTCGAGGTCAAGATTGGTTAGTTCAAGTGCGATGGAAATCTTTTCTGCGAGCAGCTTCTGGCCTTTCATCTTTGTGGAAGGGACGACCTCGTATCCTGAAGATTCGGCCAGCAGAGAGTATTCGGCGACCAGAGCGTCATCACCTGCAACGAGAACGGCGGGATTATTTTTTTCCGATGAAGGCGATTTCAATAACTGTAAAATCCTTTCCCGGTTTTTCTGCCGAGTTTTCCCGACTCGACCATCTGACGTTGAATGGGATGCGGGCGGTAGCGCGGATCGTGGAAAAACTGTTCGTAAACCGATTGTGTGACTGCGTAGTTCACATCGATCCCGATCAAGTCCATTAATTCGAACGGCCCCATCTTAAACCCCCCTTCCCCCTTAGCGATGCGATCGATATCTTCCACTGATGCGATGCCCTCGCCTAAGATCCGCAGCGCCTCGCCGTAAAAAGGGCGGGCGACTCGATTCACTATGAACCCCGGCGTATCTTTCGTCCTCACACACGTTTTTCCCAACTTCTCGCCAAATTCTACCATCCGCTGCATTGTATCCTCAGAAGTCTGCGCACCCCGTACAACCTCAACCAATTTCATCAGGTGGACCGGATTGAAAAAATGCAAGCCGACGACCCGCTCCGGCTTCTTCGTCGCAGACGCTATCGCGGTAATTGAAATCGACGATGTGTTCGTGGCAAGAATTGCCGTTGGTTTTGCGTCCTGCTCAAGATGCCTGAAGAGATCTTTCTTGATCCTGAGTTCCTCCAGAACCGCTTCAATGATGATGTCGCAATGACCGAGTTCGGAAAGCTTTGTCCGAGGGTGGATACGCGACAGTGCGTCGCTCATCTCTTCCTTGGAGAGCTTTTGTTTCTCAACGCTTTTTTTCATCTCGGCTGTGATGCGGGAAATGCCGCCCAGGATCACGGACTCGTTAATGTCGTAGAGAGAAATGCTGAAGTTATTGACGGCGGCAACATGTGCGATACCGGCGCCCATTGTTCCTGCGCCAACAATTCCGATTGAAGAAGACATGTTTGTTATAGTCCTGAGTCCTGGGTCCGTGGTCTTTGGTTCTTGGTGCTTAGTGCTTGGTGCGCAGAGCTTGGCTACATCTTCTCTCTTTTCTCTTATTTCTTATCTCTTAACTCCAGCACCGCACAAAAGTACTTAATCAGTAGTAGAAAGGCAACGACAAGGCTTGTTTTTAAAACCGCAAATCAGTAGTTTCGTGCATTAAACAGTTCCAACGGATCCCTGTTCTTGCCGGAAGGGGTTATGAACGATTCCACAGATTCAGCAGCTCAACTGAAGAACTTCGAAGACCGCATCGCCGCAGGAGAGAAGATCGAGCCGAAAGATTGGATGCCGGAGCGGTATCGCCAGCAGCTCGTGAGAATGATATCGCAACACGCCCATTCTGAGATCGTCGGCATGCTGCCAGAAGGAAATTGGATCACGCGGGCACCGACGTTGCGGAGAAAAATGGGGCTCCTCGCGAAAGTGCAGGACGAGGCAGGTCATGGATTATATTTGTACTGCGCTGCCGAGACTCTTGGCGTTGACCGCCGCGAGTTGATCGAAGCGCTCCTAGAAACTTGGTCGAAAAGTGATTTTATTGAAAAAACGATTTGGGAAAAGCTGATCTCTGTACTATATTAGGAGGAATTTATTTTAATGTCCAACCA
>JAGVPT010000133.1 GCA_020052095.1 Bacteroidota bacterium
CCTCGGACATAGTACAGCTCCTTTCTCTCGAGCTGTAAGTTGCCAATTACTGACATTTCTATCGAGTCATATCACTGACATTTTTAACGAGTCTGTACAAGCAGCAAGTTTGGAAGGGTTGTTGACTTGCCTATCATTTTTGGGTAACTTTAACCAGGATTTTTCTCGATTTCACAAATCTTGTCGGAAAAACCTCGAATATCAAAAGAAATCGGCAGGTGGCGCTTGGCATTAGATTTGACTTAACAAAGTTGTTCTCAGCCAATTTTCTAACTCGAAAACTCAACCATGGCAACGAATATTAAAATAGAAGACATCCTCAACGATCTTAAGCTCGAAAAAAACGATCAGGATGGAATCAACACGGTCGCAGTCATCGGACTGGGAGTGATGGGACAGGGCATTGCCCAAACGATTGCATCACATGGAATAGAAGTGGTTGCAATTGAAAAAAATGAGAAGCAGCTTGATGCAACCATCAGCTCGCTGAAAGAAAACATCGACCGGGAAATTCTCCGCTGGACGATGACGAAGAGCGAGAAAAACTCGATTCTCGCGCGCATTCACGGAGCGACCGACTTCAAGAAAGCGGTAGAGTGCAACATCATCATCGAAGCGGTGGACGAGAATTTTGAGATGAAGAGAAGGATCTTTACAGAGCTGGACGACATGTGTGCTCCGGAGACAATTTTCATCTCCAATACATCGACGCTTAATCTTTCAAAATTGGCGGCAGCAACAAAGCGTGCCGACAAAGTGATCGGAATGCACTTCCTGAACCCTGTCCCCAAGGTGCCTCTTGTGGAAGTGGTGCGGGCGCTTAAAACATCGGATAAAACATTTTACGTCGTGAAGAAATTTGCGGAGAGGCTGGGCAAAACCGTCGTGGAGGTTTTTGAATATCCCGGCTTTGTTACGACGCGGATCATTGTTCCGTTGTTGAACGAGGCGATACACGCGCTGATGGAAGGAGTCGCAACTGCGGACGGCATCGATACGGCAATGAAGCTCGGCTACAATTTTCAATACGGACCGCTTGAGCTCGCCGACATGATGGGATTGGATGAGGTCCTTGCGTGGATGGAATCTCTCTTCCATGAATTGGGGGAGGCAAAGTACCGTCCCTGCCCATTACTTCGACGCATGGTGCGTGAAGGAAAAATGGGAAGGAAAAGCGGAGAAGGATTCTTCAAGTATAACGACCAGGGCAAACGATCGGCCTGACATTTCACGTCGACGCCATTGAATCAACTTTCTGGAAAACATGAATATTCTCGTTCTTAACTGTGGTAGTTCTTCTGTCAAATACCAACTCATCGAAATTGAAACCCGTCAAGCCCTCGCAAAAGGAATCGTCGACCGCATCGGCATGAGTGGTGCAGTGCTGACGAATATGCGCTCGGACGGAGATGAAATAAAAATCACCGGCGACATCCTTGAGCATACAACGGCGATCGAGTATATTCTCGCCGTCCTTCTCAGCAAAAATCATGGCGTGCTAACCGACAAGAGTCAAATTCACGCTATCGGGCATCGCGTTGTACACGGTGGCGAGGCGTTTAGTGCTTCGGTGCTCATCACCGAGGATGTCATTAAACGTATTCGAGACAACATTGATATTGCTCCGCTTCACAATCCGCATAACCTTCGGGGCATTAACGCGTGTCAGATTCATTTGCCGAATGTGCCTCAAGTGGCAGTCTTTGATACGGCGTTTCACCAGAAGATGCCACCCCATGCATATCTCTATGGTATCCCCTATTCGCTCTATACGCAGCACAAGATCCGCAGGTACGGGTTCCACGGAACGAGTCATTTGTTCGTCGCTCAACGCACCGCACAACTCATGCGAACGGAGTACTCAAAGTTGAAGCTCATTACCTGTCATCTCGGCAACGGATGCAGTATGGCAGCAGTCGACAGAGGAGTTTCAATTGATACATCGATGGGATTCACCCCACTGGAAGGATTGTTGATGGGAACCCGTAGCGGCGATATCGACCCCTATATCATCCTCTATATTATGGGGAAAGAAGGGCTCAACTCTTCCGAGGCAAACACGCTTCTCAACAAGCATAGTGGGATCATCGGCATTTCTGGAGTGAGCAGTGATATGAGGGAAGTTATCACAGAAATGAAGCAGGGGAACAAAAAAGCTCAATTCGCATTTGATGTCTTCTGTTATCGAATCAAGAAATATATCGGCGCATATATCGCCGCAATGGGGGGCGCCGATGCGATTGTCTTTACCGGGGGAATTGGAGAAAACAGTTCCGATGTCCGGAAAGCTTGTTGCGATAATTTAAGCTATCTCGGAATAGAACTCGACGAGGCAAGCAATACGTCAAAGGAAAAAGAGAAAGCGATCAATTCTCCAGAGTCCCGGATAAAAGTATTCGTCGTCCCGACCAACGAAGAATTGATGATCGCCATCGACACGGTAACCATCTGTAATGGATTGAAACCGAATTAGTGCCTACCGAAAGAATGGCTGACCCTCCGAAGGTTTCTGCTGGACTACTTCTTCAGTACGGAGGGATGAATGCGTCAGAGGTGTTTCGCGATGAGGCGGATTGCCGCGATGACCACCGCAACGGCAAGCCCCCTTACAATGATTTGAGTATGAATCCTATGCGACAATCTTGCTCCTATCTGAGCACCGATGATGACGCCGATGCCCAACGACGGAACCTTGTCCCATAAGACATGCCCCAGGGAAATGTGACTTGCCGCTCCGACTGTAGTTGAGATTGCCAGGATGAAGTGTGAGGTCGACACCGCGATGAATGTCGGAAAATGAAATAAATAAATCATTGCCGGAACGTGCACCAATCCGCCGCCAATCCCTGCCAAGCTTGAAAGAAATCCCACAACGAAGCTCACGAACATGCCCATCGGAAGATTATACTGAATTCGACGTGAAGGGTCGAACTCTAACGACGGCGAGGAACCGCCAGATTCCCGCTGGACGGAAGGCTTCATTGTCATGTAGGCCGCCATGACCATCATAAATACTCCGAAGCCAACATCGAAGGCAGCAATCGAAATGTAGTCGATGAGCGACGCTCCGGCGATTGCGCCGGGGATAGTGCCCAACGCAAAAAGCATTCCGGTGCGATAGTCAATTCTCTTCTGCCGAGCATACGAGATGGAACCCGAGATTGCATTCAGCGCGACAATGCATAACGACGTACCGACAGCGATCGGCGGTGTCGCCTTATAGACGATCATCAGCAATGGGACAAGGATGAATCCGCCCCCCACGCCGACTATAGTCCCAAACATCCCAACCGCGATTCCCAGCACAGAAAGAAAAAGATGTTCGAGGAGCACTTATCCTCTGTTCGATGTTTGTGATATATGTTTGACGGCAACATTGCCGCGAGTGACCTGAGTGAGGTCAGATATAAATGCCGGCACTGCGCCTCTCCGTAGTGTAAGACGCAATGTGACATCATCGTCGTAGACCGTGTCGATGATCCGTGCATTGTATTGCGACAGCTTGTTCATCACGCCGTTCGTCTCGTCGTACGGGAATACTATCTCCAATTCCTCGGCAACGATTTTCGGGATAATGACGGAGAGTGAAAGAACTTGGCTTGCCGATTCAAAGTACGCGCGCCCCAGTCCCCCGATGCCGAGTTTCGTCCCTCCAAAATATCGTGTCACTATAACCATTATGTCGGAGAGATCTTTTGACTCTATGGCAGAAAATATTCTCGCTCCCGCGGTGCCGAAAGGTTCGCGGTCATCGGAGTAACGAAATTCTTTTCGCTCGCTGCCAAGCGCATACGCAAAACAATGGTGTGTTGCAATGAATCTCCTCGACGCAAGCGTCGAGGTATCTTGGTTGAATAAAAAATCCGATCGTACTTTATGACCCCGATGCAAGCATCGAGGAATTCTTTAGA
>JAGVPT010000218.1 GCA_020052095.1 Bacteroidota bacterium
GCCTTTTTGCGGACTGAAATCGAACGCGCGCCATCGCCTTCCCTACGCTCATAGCCGAATTTCGACGGGTCTAGTCAATCGACGTTGCAGTTCGTAAGTGGCCTTACCCGGCGATAAGACGTAGGGCATTTTTGTTTGTCTTCCAGCATCATGGTGCGCAGCATTCCCGTCTGCCAACAATACTTCCGGGCGGTCATCTCGAAGGTTCTTCGTGGCTTTTCGCAGAGACAACTTGTTTTCCATAGAGGACGTTAGTTGACACTTCAATTCTAATTGCATACATTTTACTCAATTGGTTGAGTAAAATTACTCAAGACATTGAGATAAATGCATATGCCGTACAGACGCCCCATCGCCGCAGTCGTACTCAAACGAGTTCAGGAGAAACGAAAACATATTCAAGTTCTCTCCGGCCCGAGACAAACGGGAAAAACTACAATTGCCCTGCACGTGCAGCATAATGTGAAAAATCCTGTGCGGTTTGTATCCGCAGATGAGCCGATGACCCGCGGACCGGCGTGGCTGGCACAGCAATGGGAGCTTGCCCGGCTGGACTCCACAGGTTCAAAGAAGACGGGTTCCCTGCTTATCGTCGATGAAATCCAAAAAGTGGGCAATTGGTCGGAGACCGTCAAGCGGTTATGGGATGAAGATACACGCACCGGGGTCGACTTAAAGGTCCTTATGCTTGGTTCGTCTCCATGGTTGCTGCAGCGCGGTCTCACCGAAAGCCTCGCCGGGCGTTTTGAGCTCCATTACTCTCCCCACTGGAGCTTTATCGAGATGAAACAAGCGTTCGGGTGGAATCTTGACCAATACTTGTTCTACGGGGGATATCCGGGCGCTGCAGGACTGATCAATGACTATCGACGGTGGATCGACTATGTTCAACATTCCCTGATCGAGACAACTCTGGCAAAAGATATATTGCTGCTGACCCGCATCGACAAGCCGGCGCTTCTGCGCCAACTATTTGCCCTGGGATGTGAATATTCAGGTCAGATTCTGTCGTATCAGAAAATGCTCGGTCAACTGCACGATGCCGGCAACACCACGACACTTGCGCATTATTTGGAGTTGCTGGATGCCGCGGGGATGATATCGGGACTCCAGAAATTTGCCCTCGCAGGAGTTCGCCAGCGGGGGTCGAGTCCAAAATTGATCGCCCGCAACAACGGTCTGATGCACGCCGTGCTCGGAAGGCCGCCGAAAGATGCTTTGAGTGATACGAGACATCGAGGGAGGACTATTGAATCCGCCGCCGGCGCACATTTGCTGAACACTGCCTCACCTGAGGTAAAGGTGTATTATTGGCGAGACCGCAATAAAGAAGTGGATTTCGTGCTTACGAAAGGAAAGCGACTCGTTGCCATCGAAATGAAAAGCGGAAGACAAAGAGACGCACTTCCCGGGCTGGCGGAGTTTATGTCGCAGTTCAAGAACGTGCGTCCGCTCCTTGTCGGCGGTGACGGAGTCCCATTTGAAGAATTCTTCCGGAGAACCGCGGATGAATGGTTCTAACGAAAGAGAAACCTCCCGAAGGTTTGTGCTTCCCGCCTTGCGGGATAAAATCCTGTCGAATCTTTATTTCTGAATGTTCTTTCTTTGAGGGGCAAAGAAAGAACCTCGGCCAAAGGCTGATGAGCCTCTGGCTCAAAAGAAACCCCTCGCCGAAATTTCACGAAGTGATCCCCTTGGGAAACGCGCGCGATGGCTATCGCCGCACGTGCCTGATTTCAGTCCTCCAAATCGAGCGTGGATGATTTGACCAATTTCCTTTTTGCGGACTGAAATCGAACCCACGCCATCGCCTTCCCTACGCTCATAGCCGAATTTCGGCGGGTCTAGTCTGCAAAATCACCTCTTGCAGGCGCTCTGTCGACGTTGCGCGGTTTGTGGTACAAATCTCGAAATCGTCGGCCATGTGTGTGGCAAAGTGATCTCACCGAGAGCTGCGTGGGTTTTGATTTCGGCCGAGTCGACAACTTCTGATCGAAAACACAAATACTGAAAGGCCGAAATCAGGGCACGTGTGGTGGGCTGTTCGCGACGTGCGTTACGATTTCGAGATGGTTTTCCCGTATCCAAAAGAAGAAGAAAGAACGGGATCCCGTACAGCGGGACTTTTGGTTCTTTTCTTTGCCACAAAGAAAAGAACGGAAAATCATACGTCCTCTAGTTCAAAATCTAAACGGGAGACTGCATGGGAGTCCCTCCTTCCGCCAATCACAAAGTGATGCCTTCCCGAAGGAACCCTTTGGGTCGGCAAAAGATGGTCGAAGACTCCCGCTCAACGAGTCGTTTATCTACGGCTCTTCGAGCGGGGCTCGCTTGCTCATCCTTCGACGCGCTCTCCCGCTCTTCGAGCGGGCTCGCTTGCTCAGGATGATCGAGGCGTCTGTTCACCCTGAGCAAGTGGCGCAGTTTTCTTGCGCCACGCGTCGAAGGGCGAACGCCAGGACATCTTGCCCATTATCAATCCGTAACGCAACTCACAAATCTCCGAGACAATATCGGCTATTTTTGTTCAGCAGGCCCTATTCTGATGAATGATAACAACTTGCGCCCATTCAGTGCTGTCCAAAACGTTTCCGATCATGGTCAGAACCATCATAAAGTGCTCGATTTGGACAGGTTTCTAAGCGATTTCAAAAGTAGCCACCTTGATA